>NZ_JBQEPK010000004.1:210939-243796 GCF_052045615.1 Methylobacterium sp. 22177
GTGCCGGTCCGGTCCTCGACGGCGCCGTCCAGGGCGCGCAGGCGGGCGTCGAAGACCTCCACCAGGGCGCCGGTGCGGCCCTCGGCGGCCGCCACCAGGGCCTGGCCGCGGTCCTCCAGCAGGCCCTCGATCGCGGCGCGCGCCTGCTCGAAGGTCGCCCGCAGGGTCTCGACGCGCGCGTCGACCCGCTCGGACACGTCGCGGCCGGTGCCCTCGACCAGCGCGCCGAGGCGGTTCTGCACCCGGTCGAACAGGGTCTGCAGCTCGCCCGTCCGCTCCTTGAGGGTCTCGGCGAGGCGGGTCTCGCGCTCCTCGAGCAGGCCGGCAATGGCCGGGTTCACCCCCTCGATGGTCGCCTGGAGCGCCTGGGTGCGGTGCTCGATGGTGCCGGCGATCTGGCGGCCGCGGCTGTCCACGAGCCGGTCGATCTCGCCCTGCGCCCGCTCGAACAGGCCCTGGAGGTCGGACAGACGGGTGTCCAGCAGGTCCGCCATCTGGGCGGGCGCCGCGTCGAGGGTCGTGCGCAGGCCCTCGGTCCGGGCCGCGATCGCGTCGGCGACTTCCTGGCCGCGCCCGTCCACGAGGTCGCGCAGGCCGGCCTGGGCCTCCTCGAACAGGGTCTGCAGGCGCTGCGTGCGGGCGTCGAGGGTGGCGGCGAGCTGGCGCTCGCGGGTCTCCACCAGCGCCGAGACGGCGGCGGGCGCCTCCTCCAGCACCGCGCGGAGGGACTGGATGCGGGCGTCGACCGCGGCGGCGAAGCGGCCGCCACCGCCCTCGACCACGCCGTCGAGGGCCGACTGGGCCTCCTCGAACAGGGTGCGCAGGGCCTGGGCCCGGGCGGTGAGGGTGTCGGCGAGGCGGTTGCCGCGGCCGTCGACCAGGCTCTCCAGGTGGCCCAGCCGCTCGTCGAACAGGCTGCCGAGCTGCCGGGTGCGGTCGTCCAGGGCGCCGGTGGCGGAGCCGAACGCGCCCTCCAGGGCGGCGACCATCGCCTGCCCGCGGCCGTCCAGCGCCTCGTGGATCGGCCCCATCCGGCCGTCCAGCGTGGCGGCCAGGGTGCCGGCATGGTCGTCCAGCATGACGCGGATCTGGTTGGTCCGGTCGTCCAGCAGGGTGTGGACCGAGCGCACGCCCTCGTCGAGGAGGCCGCTGATGTCGGCGGTGCGGCTCGACAGGGTGTGGCCCAGGCGGCCCTCGCCGGCATCGAGCATCCGCTCGGCGTCCGCGATGGTCTGCTGGAGCTTGGCGAGCACGCTCTCGCCGCGCTGGTCGATGAGCTCGGCCAGCGAGCTGCCGCCGCGGTCGAGCAGGCGGGCGAGCTCGGTGATCCGGCCGCCGATCGCCCCGAACACGGCGCGGCCCTTCTCGTCGAGCTCGCCCGACATGGCGGCGATGCGCTCGTCGATGAGGCGGCCGAGCAGGTCGGCGCGCTCCGCGAAGGCCGCGTGCACGGCCTCGGTGCGGGCGGCGAGCGCCGCGTCGGCGCTCTCGGTGCGCTCGTCCACCAGCCGGATCATCGAATCCGCGCGGTTCGCCAGCGCGGCCTCCAGGCCGCGGGTGGCCTCCTCGATGGTGCCGGTGAGGGCGCGGACGCGCTCGGCCATGGCGCCGTCGAGGCCGCCGGTCCGGTCGGTGATCATCGCCACGAGGTCGCGGGTCCGGCCGGCGAGCTCCTCGTCGACAGCGCGGGTGCGCGCCTCGATCAGGCGGATCGCCTCGAAGGCCTGCACGCCGAAGCTCTCGTCCACGAGGCGGGCGCGCTGGTCCAGGGTCTCGGCGATCGCCTGCAGGCGGCCGATGACGCCGGTGTCGAAATGGCCGGCGCTCTCCTCGATCCGCCGGGCGATCTCGCCGGTGTGGCGGGCGATGTCCTGGCCGAGCCCGGAGGTGCGGCCCTCCAGCATCTCCATCAGGCCGCGATGGCCCTCGGCCATGATCCGGCCCATCTCGTCGGTCCGGGCGCGCAGCGCCTCGTCCACGGCGTTCGCGCGGCTGCCGAGATGGTCGTCGATCTGGCCGACCAGCGCCGCCACGGCGGCCGCGATGGCGGCGGCCCGCTCGGCGGAGCGCGTCTCCAGGCCGCCGAGATGGGTCTCGATCAGGCTGCCGGCCTCGCGGGCCCGGGTGGCGATCGTCTCGGCCACGGCCTCGCCCTTGCCGGTGAGGAGCCGGTCCATCTCCTCCAGCCGCGCGCCGACGGTCTCGCCCAGCGCGGCGGTGTCGCGGTTGATCCGGTCGGCCAGGATGTCGCCGCGCGCGATGGTCTCCTGCAGGGCGGCGAGGCGGTTGCCCAGCGTCTCGTCGATCGCCCGGACCCGGCCGTCGGCGGTCTCGGCGAAGCTCGCGCCGGTCTGGCTGAGC
The DNA here is from genome assembly GCF_052045615.1 of Methylobacterium sp. 22177. NCBI lineage: Bacteria > Pseudomonadati > Pseudomonadota > Alphaproteobacteria > Hyphomicrobiales > Methylobacteriaceae > Methylobacterium > Methylobacterium sp. 22177. Next base: position 213,301 of record NZ_JBQEPK010000004.1, read on the forward strand.
GTGTCGGCGATGCGGGCGCCCTGGCTCGCCACGGCGAGGACGATGTCGCGGCCAGTGCCGCTGATCCGGGCCTGGGTCTCGTCGGCGTGGCTGGCGAGCAGCTCGGCGACGCCGCGGCCGTGCTCGCCGAAGGCCGCTTCCATCTCGCCGATCCGGGCGGCGAGGTCGGCCGAGATCGCGCGGGCGGCCTCGGCGAGGCTGCCGGTGGCGTCGCCGGTCCGGGCGGCGAGCTCGCGGTTGAGGTCGTCGAGGGCGGCGCGGACCGCCGCGACGGCTTCCGTCCCGCGCGCGCCGAGCTCGGTGCCGGCGCGGTCGGCGGCGTCGCGGAACCGGGCGGTGAGGATCGCGGTCTCGGCCTCGACGGCGCCCGTGACCTCGCCCGAGGCGGTCCGCAGGGTGTCCAGCGCCTCGGCGAGCCGGGCGGCGGCGTCGCGCGTCTGCGTCTCGGCGGCCTGGCTCGCCTGATCGGCGGCGGCCCGCAGCGCGGCGGCCGCCTCCTCGGTGCGCGCCGACAGGGCGGCGGCGGAATCCGCGACCCGGCGCTCGAACACCCGCACGGCCTCGAGGGTGCGGGACTCGACCGCGCCGGTGGCGTCCTCGGCGGTGCCGCGCAGGGCGCTGGTGGCCGCGTCGGCGCCGCGCTGGAGCGCCGCGACCGCCTCGGCGGTGCGGCCGTCGATCTCGCCCGACAGGCCCTCGACCGTGCCCCGCAGCGACTGGACCGCCGAGGCGGCCCCGGTCTCGAAGCCCTGGCCCAGGGCCGCGAAGGCGGCCTCCAGGTTCGCCGCGACCGTCTCGGTCCGGTGCGCGATGCTGCCGCCGGCCCGCTCGGCCGCCGCCGCCACCCGGTGCTCCAGGTCGGCGGCCCGGACCGTCACGGTCTCGTCGAGGCGCGCCGCGATGCCGTCCATCCGCTCCGCGAGGGCGCCGCCGCGCTCCGACAGGGCCTCGGCGATCCGCTCGGCGGTGCCGACGAGGTCGTCGCGCACGGCGCCCGCGCGGGCCGCCAGGGTCTCGCCGGCGCCGCTCGCGGCGAGCGCCAGGGCGGCCTGGGCGTCGCGCCCGCGGCCCTCGATCGTCTCGGCGACCGACAGGCCGGCGCTCTCGATCTCGGCGCGCAGCGCGAGGCCGCGGCCGGCGATGTCCTGGGTCAGGGCCGAACCGGTCTCGGCGAAGCGGGCGGTGATCTCGGCGCCCATCGCGCCGAAGCGCTCGGTCAGCTCCGAGCCGCGCGACAGGAAGGCGGATTCGAGCCCCGTCACCGAGCGCTCGAAGGTCTCGCGCACCGTGCCGGCCTGCCGCTCCAGCGCGTCGCTCACGCGGCTGCCGGTCTCCTCCAGGGTCCGGGTGAGGGCGCCGGCATTCTCCGACAGGCGTTCGGCCAGGGCGGTGCCGGCGGCCTGGAAGGCGCCGGTCGCGGTCCCGGCGCGGTCCTCGAAGCTGCGGGTCAGGGTCTCGCCGACCTCCTGGAAGCTGCCGCGCACCTCGTGGCTGGTGGCCGCCAGCGTGTCGATCAGGTCGCTGCCGCGGGCGGTCATCAGGTTGACCACCCGGTCGCCGGCCTCGCCCAGGGAGGCGGTGATCGCGGCGCCGCGGGTCTCCAGCGCGCCGGTCACGCGCTCGCCCGCGCCGGTCACCGCGGAGACGATCCGGTCGGAGGCGCCCTCCAGGTCCTGGCTCAGGCTCTGGTGCGACCCGGTGATGGCGCTGCGCACCCGCTCGGCGTTGGTGACGATCGCCTCGCGCTGGGCCACCAGCTCGTCCACGAGGGAGCGGATGCGGATCTCGTTGTCGGAATAGGCCCGCTCCAGGGTGGCGATCTCGCCCCGGACCAGGGTCTCCAGCTCGCCGGCCCGGGCGAGCGCCCGCTCGACGCCGTCGCCCACCGCCGCCACCTCGCGGCGCACGGTCTGCGACATGGTCAGGACCGCGTCGGTGGAGAAGCTCTCGGGCTCGGCCAGACGGACCGCGACCTCGCCGACCGCGCGGGCGACGAGGCGCATCTCCTGGGCGCGCACCGCCAGCATGGCGGCGATCACGAACAGCACAACCGGGCCGAACAGGGCCGCGGCGCCGACGCTCGCCTGGAGGGCGGAGAGGCCCGACACGACCGCGCGCAGGTCGCCCTCGGACTTCGCCCACGCGATCAGCACGAGGGCGCCGATCCAGACGGCGCCGGCGGCGAGCGCGAGCAGGTAGGGCTTGGGCGAGGAGCGCACCCGCAGGGTCTGCTGCAGGATGCCGATGTTGCGCCGGTCGTCGTTGGCCACGAGCGAGCGGTCGGGGGGCAGGAGGCCGCCCTCGCGGCGGGGGCGGTCCAGGCCCGGCGGCGGCAGGTCGGAGGCGAGCGGCGGGTCGAGGTCGAGGCGCGGCGGCATGGTCCGGCCGGCGTCGAGGCCGCCGTCGCGCAGCGGGTCGGCGTCACCGACATCGGGCAGGCGCGGCTCGGCGCGGCCGTCGGTGCCGTTCGGCGTCAGGGCGTCGAGGTTCAGCGCCTGCTCGATCGCAGAGAGCGCGGCCTCGGCCGGGTCCTTCAGCTTCTTCTCGGTCGCCATTCAACGCCTCGTTACACGGGTTCACCGGCGCCTGGGGAGGCTTGAGCCGGAGACGCAACGCCCCGTTTACCATTACAAGACTAAACTCGGGCAGCGACTGCCGATACCCGAGCCCTCGACCGGCCCCAGAAAACGTTAACCGAATGGTTACCGGGCCCGTCGCTCACCGCCTCCACCATCCTGCCGCAGGGGAGGGGTCCGGCGCGATCCCCACCCGGCGAATCAGGGGGTGAATTGTGTGGATCAGATCCGCAATCCCCGACGAATCCGGATGCCGGGAGTCCGAGCATGCAGGCCATCGACCCCGCGGAACTCGAGGCGCAGACCGGCGGCGACGCCGAGCTGGCCCGTGAGGTTCTGGAGCTGTTCGCCGGCCAGTGCCGGTCGATCCTGCCGCGCCTCGCGGACCCGGCCCTGCCGCGGGAGCAGCGCGCCGACCTCGCCCACACCCTGAAGGGCTCGGCCGCGGGCGTCGGGGCGGTTCACGTGCGCGCCCTGGCGGACGCCGCGGAGACGCGCCTGCGCGCCGGCGCCGGGGCCGTGCCGGTCGACGACCTCGCGGCCGCGGTCGCGCGGGCCCTGGCGGAGATCGCGGAGGCGCGCGCCTGACGGTGTCGCCGCGATGCGGCGATCGATCCGGGATTGGTGTCTAATGCCGCGCTTGCATTCCGCGTTTCCAGCCGCCAAGCAGGCACGCCGCCCGTCGGACAGAGTGCGCTCGACGCGAGCCCGGAGCCCCCAGCATGCCCAAGATCACCTACGTCGACCACGCCGGGACGGAACGGACCGTCGAAGGCAGCGTCGGCGCGACCGTGATGGAGACGGCTATGCGCAACAACGTCCCGGGCATCGACGCGGAGTGCGGCGGCGCCTGCGCCTGCGCCACCTGCCACGTCTACGTGGCCGACGCCTGGATCGACACGGTCGGCAAGGCGCAGGACATGGAGCAGGACATGCTGGATTTCGCCAGCGACGTCCGCGAGAATTCCCGCCTGTCCTGCCAGATCAAGATCACGCCGGCGCTGGACGGCCTCGTGGTGACGACCCCGCCCCAGCAGGGCTGACACGGCCGCCGTTCGGGTCTCGTCGATCCCCCGGTCATCGCGCGCGCAGCGAAGCGACCCCGGGCCGGCGCGACCGCATGCGCGTGGCGCCGCCGGGTCGCTTCGCTCCGCGCGCCGAGACGGCACGGCGTCCGGCCGCATCGCGCTCGAAGGCCGCGATCCCGCCTGTCACCGCACCAGCGCCCGCGCCGCCGCGTCGAGCCCCTCCAGGGTGAGGGGGAACATCCGGCCGGCGACCAGCCGCTGCACCATCCCGATCGACTGGGTGTAGCCCCAGTGCGTCTCGGGCACCGGGTTGAGCCACGCCGCCTTCGGGAAATGATCGAGGAGCCGCTGCATCCAGACGGCGCCGGACTCCTCGTTCCAGTGCTCCACCGAGCCGCCGGGCGTGGCGATCTCGTAGGGGCTCATCGAGGCGTCGCCCACGAAGACCAGCCGGTAGTCGCTGCCGTAGGTGCGGATCACGTCGAGGAGCGGCGTCCGCGCCTCGTGCCGCCGCCGGTTCTCGGTCCAGACCGCCTCGTAGGGGCAGTTGTGGAAGTAGTAGTGGGCGAGGTGCTTGAACTCCGAGCGCGCCGCCGAGAACAGCGCCTCCGCCTGCTCGATGTGCCAGTCCATCGAGCCGCCGACGTCCAGGAACAGCAGCACCTTCACGGCGTTGCGCCGCTCCGGCCGCAGCTTCACGTCGATGTAGCCCTGGCGGGCGCTCGCGCGGATCGTGCCGTCGAGGTCGAGCTCCTCGGCCGCCCCGGTCCGGGCGAAGCGGCGCAGGCGCCGCAGCGCGAGGCGCATGTTGCGCGCGCCGATCTCCCGGTCGTCGTCGAGGTCCTTGAACTCGCGCTTGTCCCAGACCTTCACCGCCCGGAAGTTGCGGTTGCCGTCCTGACCGATGCGGATGCCCTCGGGATTGTAGCCGTAGGCGCCGAAGGGCGAGGTCCCGCCGGTGCCGATCCATTTCGAGCCGCCCTGGTGGCGCCCCTTCTGCTCGGCGAGGCGCTGCTTCAGGGTCTCGAACAGCTTGTCCCAGCCGAGCGCCTTCAGCTCCGCCTTCTCGGCCTCGGTCAGGTACTTCTCGGCGAGCTTCCTCAGCCATTCCTCGGGAATGGCTGAGGGCTCCACCGCCTCGCCGAGGGTCTCCAGCCCCTTGAACACCGTGCCGAACACCCGGTCGAACCGGTCGAGATGCGCCTCGTCCTTCACCAGCGCCGCGCGCGACAGGAAGTAGAACGCCTCGACGTCGTGCTCCGCGAGGCCCCGGTCCAGGGCGCCGAGCAGGGTCAGGTATTCCTTCAGGGAGACGGGGACCTTGGCGTCCCGGAGGGCCGTGAAGAACTGCAGCAGCATCCCGGGAGAACGCGCCAGCCGGGCGCCCGGGTCAAGCCCGCGCGAATCGGTCGGCGCCCCGCCGGGCGGGGCAGGACTTTCCCGGAAGACTTCCGAGTCTTCGACGATGGTCGACAAGATTCCGCCCGGTCGGCATCGCCGATTCCGGGACACGAGCGAGTCTCTCCGTCGCGTTGGGACTCATAACCTGGGTATAAGTCGTCGAATCTGTTGATATGTGGCCGGACGGGCCTCGCCCGGTCACTCAATCGGTCATGGGAATCGCTCAACTCGGGACATCGAGTGTGTGCGGACGCGGCGACGCGGCCCACACGGAGCTGGCGAGGAGACCTGCGATGGCGGTCGTCCTGCGGAATCTGACGGAATTCAAGCGGTTTCTCGGGAAGCCGGGGGCGACGATTCAGCTGGTGCGCAACACCTTCATGGACCGCCAGCCGGAGGCGACCCGGGACGCCTATCGCGACAAGGGCATGTACGCCCCGCGGGCGGTGCAGGCCCTGTCGCGCAAGGCCGCGGTCTTCACCCTGCGGGGCTATCCCGGGACGGTCTGGCTCTACTGGGACAAGGGCGCCCGCGGCTGGCGCTTCTCCGGCGACACCGTGACGGTGCCCCTGGTCACCGGCCTCGGGCCGGCGGACGAGCTGGTCTACCGCTGCAGCTTCGCCGACGGGTTCGAGCCGGCGCCCCGCAGCCGCGTGGCGCGGCGAGCCAAGCACGAGGACGCGCACCCGGTCCTGATCTGAGGAGGCCCGCGGCCCGGGCCTCACGGTCCGCGCCGCGCGGCCGCCTCGCGCCCGCCGCCTCAGGCCTCCTGGCCGGCCGCCTCCTGGTGTCCGACTTCCTGGCGCCCGACTTCCTGGCGTCCGACCTCCTGGCGCTCGGGCTCCCGCTTGACCGGGGCCTTGCCCAGCGCCTTCCCGACGGTCCGCCGGGCCCGGAAGATCGGCTTCGACTCGCTCTCGCGCTTCTTCAGCAGGGCGCGATACTCGTCCCGCCGCTCGTGGATCGACGCGATCACCAGCCCCATCGGCACGCCGACATCGACCAGCACGGCCTCCGACAGCTGCAGCGACGCCTCGATCGTCTCCGGCACCGCGTCGTCGACGCCGAGCTCGTAGAGCGAGGAGGCGTGGCGGGCGTCGCGGGCCCGGGCCACGATGGTCAGGTCCGGCCGCTCGGCGCGGGCCGCCGCCACTGCCGCCTCGACGGCGCGGGGATTGTCGAGGGTGACGACCAGCGCCCGGGCCGTGGCGATGTCGCAGCGGCGCAGCATCTCGGTGTTGCCGCTGTCGCCGAAATAGACCGGCGCGCCGGCGCGGCGCTGCTCGGCGACCCGGGCAGCGTCGGAATCGAGGGCGAGGTACGGGATCTTGTGCCGCTCCAGCATCTCGCCGACCTGCCGGCCGACGCGGCCGAAGCCGGCCACGATCACCCGGTTCTCCACGCGCTGCGGCCACGGCTCGGCCTTGGCGGTGGCCTGGGCGCCGGCCGTCGCCCGCAGCTTGAGCCGGCGGCCGACGGCGGCGAGCGCCGGGATCATGATCATCGTGACCGTGGTCACCACGAGGGCCGCCGCGCCGACCTCCTCCGGCACCAGGCCGGTCGCCATGGCGCCGCCGATCAGCACATAGGCGAACTCGCCGCCCGGACCGAGCAGGAGCGCCGTCTCCAGCGCCACCGGCCGGGGGATCTTCAGGACGGGGGCCGCCATCATCACCACGGCGGCCTTGATCAGGACCAGCGCCAGCGACAGGCCGATGATCGCGCCCGGCGTCGCCATGAGCTGCGCCGGATCGAGGTTCATGCCCACCGAGACGAAGAACACGCCGAGCAGCAGGCCCTTGAACGGGTCGATCGTCGCCTCGATGGCCCGGCGGTACTCGGTCTCGGCCAGCAGCAGGCCGGCCACGAAGGCGCCGAGCGTCATCGACAGGCCGCTCGCCGCCGCGGTCAGCGCCGTGCCGACGATGACCAGCAGGCAGGCGGCCATGAACAGCTCGGTGGAGCGCGTGCGCGCCACGAGCTGGAACAGCGGGCGCAGGGCGAGGCGGCCCGCCACCACGATCAGCACCAGCGCGATCGCCGCCTGGCCGAGCGCCATGGCGAGCGCCCAGCCCTTGTCGCCGCCGTCGTCGCGGCCGAGCACCGCGATCGCGAACAGGACCGGCGCCACCGCCAGGTCCTGGAACAGCAGGACCGCGAAGCTGGTGCGGCCCGTGGGCGCGTTCAGCCGCTTCTGCTCGGCGAGGACCGGCAGCACCACGGCGGTCGACGACAGGGCGAGGCCGATGCCCACGATCACCGCGCCGGTGAGCGGCACGTTGAGCCCGTAGAGGATCGCCCCGAGGATCAGCGCGGAGCAGCCCACCTGCAGGGAGCCGAGGCCGAAGACCAGCCGGCGCAGCACCCGCAGGCGCTCCCAGGACAGCTCGATCCCGATCATGAACATCAGGAAGATCACGCCGAACTCGGCGAGGTGCGAGATCTCGGCCCGGTTGCCGATGGTGAAGAGGTGCACGGAGGGATAGGTGTCGGCCAGCCGGCCGAGGCCGAAGGGGCCGAGCAGGGCGCCGGCGCCGATGAAGCCGAGCACCGGCGAGATCCGCAGGCGGTGGAACAGCGGCACCACGATGCCCGCCGTGACGAGAAACAGGATCGCTTCCTTGTAGGAGCCGGCGTGGACCTCTGGCATCGGCGGCGGATCGAACCTCGTCTCTCGGGGCAGGGGGATGCCGATCACGGCTGCGCGATCATGGGTCGCCCCCGCCCTCGGGGCAACCGGATTCGGGTCGCGACCGGCCCCGCGGATGTGCGTTCCGACACAAGCCGGATACAGGCGCGGGTGAGACATTTCGGTCACCGGCGCGCGGGATGCGGACGGCATCCAGAGGCGGCGCGCGCGGAGGGCGTGCAACCCGGCTCAAAATCGGCACAATGCGCGCATACACGCCTGAGTTAACCGGGGGTTAAGCTCGGCCGGGCCCCGCCCGGAACTGGACCGATGGATGCGACGAGGCCGATGATCTCCATCAAATCGATATTTGCCGGTCCGACAGCGCCTCCCAGCCGCGACATCGAGCGCGAGAAGCGCGAGTGGAAGCTCGAGTCGGACCGCTGGCGCCACCAGCGCCACGTCGAGAAGGGCTACCGCATCAAGTGGGGCTACGTGGCGATCGCGTACCTCGTCGAGTTCATGGTGATCGGCGCCTCGCTCTGGGGCGCGTGGCTGTTCGCGGGCGTCTACAGCGACGGCGACTGGCACGCCTTCTACTTCATGCTGCTGGCGCCGCTGGTCTACGCCGCGGTCGAGCTGTGCCGCGTGCCGCTCGGCATCCTGGCCCGCACCCAGCGCTCCTACTTCGTGCGCGGCCTCGCCGTGCTGGGCATCATCTTCGCGGCGGGCGTGACCACCAAGTCGGTGTCGCAGCTCGGCGAGATGATGTTCCATCCCCGCCTGATGGAGGCGGCCCGGACCAAGACCGCCCTGAAGGACGCCCAGGCCGACCGCGCCACGATCGGCGACCGGATCAAGGCGGCGGACGAGCGCGTGGCGCAGTACACGGCCGAGCTCGACCAGATCGAGAAGCGCTCCGCCGACAACGCCCAGCAGCTCGCCGGCCTCCCGGCCCAGCGCTGCGAGCGCGTGTTCGGCACCAACAGCAAGGGCCGCAAGTACCAGAACCTGAAATGCGTGGCCGATCCCCGCGTCGCCGCCCTGTCGCAGGGCGTCGCCAAGGCGTCCGCCGACCGCGCCGGGATGATCAAGGACCTGGAGGAGGCCCGCAAGGCGCGCGCCGCCCTCGATCCGGGCGCCGCCGACCGGCGCGTGGCCGATGCCGAGCAGGGCTACCGCAACGCGGTCAACCGCTCGCAGCTCCACTCCTTCACCGCCATGGTCTACGGCGTCGACCCGATCGACGTGACCGAGAGCCAGGTCCACGCCTTCCTGCGGATCTTCGTGTTCCTGCCCGCGGTCTGCGCGGCCTTCGCGTCGACGATCCTGGCGCTGTGCGCGGTCTCGACCCGCCGGACCTTCATGGACGAGGACGATCTCGGCGCCGCCGTGAACCCGGAGGCGGCCCCCTACATGCTCGACGCGATCGCCGACGCCCTGCGCTCGCATCCCGAGCCGATCCTGCCGCGGGCCGCCAACGCGTCGGGCGCGGTGATCCCGATGAACCGGCCGGCCCAGGGCCAGCAGGCGCTGCCGAACCAGACCCATCCGGGCCCGACCCTCCCTGCCGCTGGAGCCGGCGCATGAACTACGTCGCCAGCGGGACCCCCGAGAACATCGCCCTCGCCCAGCAGGTGAATTCCCGCCTGCGGGCGGATTCGAGCTACGTCGCCGCCCGGGCCTTCCTGTTCCGGGCGCTGGGCTTCGGCGCCTTCGCGTGCCTCGCCGGCATCGGCGTCGGCGCGGCGGCCTACGGCTGGGCGACCCTCAACCAGTTCGACACCGCGGCCGAGAAGATCGCCGCCGCCATGCAGGCCGCGCTCTCGGACGTGACCCTGAAGACCAAGGGCGAGGTCACGCTCACCGACAACGTGCTGAAGCTCGAGGGCCTGCCCAAGGCCTCCGCGACGCCGACGCCGACCAAGGCCCAGCTCGGCAGCGACGCCGCCCCGGCCTCCAAGGCGGCGGTGAACACGACCTTCACGGTGTTCAAGCAGGTGCCCTACCTCGACGGGCAGATCGTGACCGGCTGGAACTTCAAGGACAGCGCCGAGCAGCCCTACCAGCAGTACTGCTACTTCTCCCGCCGCTCCAACGAGGCGAAGGGCCAGGTCGAGATCAAGATCGACCTCGCCATGGACGGCAAGACCCTGCCGCAGCCGCAGAAGTCGGACGTCAACCTGGAGATCCTGGCCCGGAACTGCGTCTGGCACGAGAAGGGCTGAGATCGCTCGCGGCGATACCGTCCTCGCGAGCGGAGCCGAGCAATCCGGGGCGACGCCACGCCCCGGAACGTCGCGCTGCCCTGGGTCACGTCGCATCGCCCGTGATGACGGAGTTCGGACAGGCCCGGCCGGACGGGCTCGGCGCTTGCGGCCCGGCGGCGCGGCGCGCTACCCCTGGGCCCGAGCCCCTCTCTCCGAGACCGCGATGCGCTTTTCCGGAACCGAGACCTACGTCGCGACCCCCGACCTCACCGCGGCGGTCAACGCCGCCGTGGTCCTGGAGCGGCCGCTCCTGGTGAAGGGCGAGCCCGGGACCGGCAAGACCGTGCTGGCCGAGGAGATCGCCAAGGGGCTGAACGCGCCGCTGATCGTCTGGAACATCAAGTCGACCACGAAGGCGCAGCAGGGCCTGTACGAGTACGACGCGGTCTCGCGCCTGCGCGACTCCCAGCTCGGCGACCCGCGGGTCTCGGAGATCGGCAACTACATCCGGCGCGGCAAGCTCTGGGAGGCGTTCACGGCGCCCGAGCGCCCGGTCCTGCTCATCGACGAGATCGACAAGGCCGACATCGAGTTCCCCAACGACCTGCTGACCGAACTCGACCGGATGGAGTTCCACGTCTACGAGACCGGCGAGACCGTGAAGGCCGTGCGCCGGCCGATCGTGATCATCACGTCGAACAACGAGAAGGAGCTGCCGGACGCGTTCCTGCGCCGCTGCTTCTTCCACTACATCAAGTTCCCCGACGCCGAGACGCTGCAGCGCATCGTCGACGTCCACTATCCGGGCATCAAGCACCGCCTCGTCGAGGAGGCGCTGCGGACCTTCCTGGCGATGCGCGAGGTCCCGGGCCTCAAGAAGAAGCCCTCGACCTCGGAGCTGCTCGACTGGCTGAAGCTCCTCGTCTCCGAGGACATCGCGCCCGAGACCCTGCGCGAGCAGGACGGCCGCAAGCTGATCCCGCCGCTGCACGGGGCGCTCCTGAAGAACGAGCAGGATGTCAGCCTGTTCGAGAAGCTGGCCTTCATGATGCGCCGGGACCAGCGCGGCGGCTGAGGCCGGCGGGAAGACCCGAGGACTCCCGCGAGAGGAGCCCGGGACAGGGACAGGAGCGTGCGGCATGGGCGAGATCGCGATCGTCGGCGGCGGCGTGATGGGGCACGGCATCGCCCTGGTGCTGGCGCTCGCCGGCCACGGCGTGCGGCTCACCGACACGCGGCCCGAGACCCGCGCGCGGATCCCCGCCCTGATGGACTCGGCCCTCGCGACCCTGCGGGAGGCGGGCGCCGCCCCGGAGGGCTGGGATGCCGCGCGGCTGGCCCGGGCCGTCCGGGTCGAGGCGGAGCTCGGCGCGGCGGTGTCGGGCGCCGGTCTCGTGATCGAGGCGATCACCGAGGACCCGGAGGCCAAGGGCGCGCTCTTCTCCGAGCTCGACCGGCTCTGCCCGGCCGACGCGGTCCTCGCCAGCAACACCAGCTACCTCGACGTCTTCCCGCTGATCCCGGAACGCCGGCAGGCGCGGGCGCTGATCCTGCACTGGTACACGCCGCCCTACATCGTCGACCTGGTCGACGTGGTGCCGGGGCCCGGCACCGATCCGGCGGTGATCGCCGCCATGGCCGAGTTCGTGCGCGGCCTCGGCCAGGTCCCGATCGTCCTGAAGCGCTTCATCCCCGGCTACGTCGCCAACCGCATCCAGCAGGCGATCAGCGCCGAGGTGTTCCGGCTCCTCGACGAGGGCGTGGCCGCGCCGCGGGACATCGACGACGCGATCGTCCACGGGCTCTCCTTACGCATCCCGATCCTCGGCCACCTCGCCAAGGCCGACTTCACCGGCCTGGAGCTGACGCAGCGGGCGCTCGCCAACGGCAGCTACGCGCCGCCGCCGCCGCGCACCCGGTCCGAGACCCTCGACGCCCTCTGCGCCGCCGGCCGGACCGGGGTGATGGCGGGGCGCGGCTACTTCGACTGGGGCGGGCGCGCGCCCGAGGAGCTGTTCCGCGAGCGCGACCGCAAGCTCCTGGCGCTCAAGGCGGCGATGGCCGGGATCGGCCGGATGGAGGGAACATGATCGGAGCGGACCTGTCCGGGCGGCGCGTCCTCGTCACCGGGGCCTCCTCGGGCATCGGGCTCGCGACCGTCGCGATCTTCGCCCGCAACGGCGCCGCGGTGGCGCTGAACCACCTGCCCGACGATGCCCGCGGCCCGGCCGAGGTCGCCCGGCTCGCCGGGGAGGGCCTCTCGGTGATCGCGCTGCCCGGGGACGTGTCGCGGGCGGGCGAGGCCGAGGCGATGGTGGCGGCCGGCATCGACCGGCTCGGCGGCCTCGACGTGCTCGTCAACAATGCCGGGACGTCGGCCACGACCGCGCCCATCGCGTTCGAGGATCTCGACGCGATGAGCGAGGAGTTCTGGGCGACGATCCTCGCGACCAACCTGCTCGGGCCGTTCCGCTGCGCCCGGGCCGCGGCCGCGACCCTCAAGGCGAGCCGCGGCGCCATCGTCAACACCGCCTCGGTGGCCGGTCTCGGGCGGCGCGGCTCGTCGGTCGCCTACGCGGCCAGCAAGGCCGGGCTGATCAACCTGACCCGCAGCCTCGCCCGGGCGCTGGCGCCGGAGGTGCGCGTCAACGCCGTCGCGCCGGGCCTCGTCGCCACGCCCTGGACCGAACCCTGGTCGGAGGAGCGCAAGGCCGCGACGGTGGGGCGCACCATGCTCGGCCGCATGGCCCGCCCGGAGGACATCGCCGAGACGATTTTCTTCCTGAGTGCCGGCGCGGCCTACATCACCGGCGAGACGATCACGGTCGACGGCGGGGCGATCTAGGGTCCGAGGAGAACACCCATGGCGAGCACCACCGTCATCACCTGCGCCCTCACGGGCTCCTTCGACACGCCGCGGAAGAACCCGGCCGTGCCGGTGAGCCCGAAGGCCATCGCCGAGTCGGCCTTGGAGGCCGCCGCCGCCGGGGCCGCCGTGGTCCATATCCACGTCCGTGATCCCGAGACGGCCGCGCCCAGCATGGCGCTCGCCCATTACCGCGAGGCGGTGGAGCGGATCCGCGAGAAGAATACGGACGTGATCCTCAACCTGACCACGGGGGCGGGGGGCCGGTTCGTGCCGGGCGACCCCGACCCGGCGGTCGCCGGCCCGGGCACCACCTTCGTGGGACCGGAGGCCCGCACCCGGCATGTCGGCGCGCTGCGGCCGGAGATCTGCACCCTCGACATCGCCACGATGAATTTCGGCGAGCACCTGTTCCTCAACACGCCGGGCCATCTGCGGGCGATGGCGGGTCACATCCGCGACGCGGGCGTGAAGCCCGAGATCGAGGTGTTCGACCTCGGCCAGATCGAGCTGGCCCGGCACCTGATCGCCGAGGGGCATCTGGCGCGCCCGCCCCTGTTCCAGATCTGCCTCGGCATCCCCTGGGGCGCCCCGGCGACGCCCGAGGCGCTCGTGGCGATGCGGGCGCGGCTGCCGGAGGACGCGGTCTGGTCGGCCTTCGGCATCGGCCGGGAGGAGTTCCCGATCCTCGCGGTGGCGGCCGGGATGGGCGGCAACGTCCGGGTCGGGCTGGAGGACAACCTGTACCTGTCGAGGGGCCGGCTCGCGCCGAGCAACGCCGCCCTGGTGGAGAAGGCGGTGAGCCTGCTGGCCCATCTCGACCGGGAGCCGGCCACCCCCGATCAGGCGCGGGCGATCTTCGGGTTGACGCCGCGGGGCGGTTGAGCGGCCGATCGCCGCCGCACACCCGTCATGACGACCGTGGCGCTGCTGGATCGCTCCGCTCGCGAAGACGGCGGTGTCGTCTCGCGCGGTGAAGGCTGTCCCTGACGGATCGCCGGCATCCTCACGCGCACCCGTTCCAGCCGCGATCCGCCACGGATAGTCTGTCTTCGGAAACGTCCCGAGCGGCGATCAACGCGGCCGGGAGAGATTCGACAGGGAGAGAGACATGACGCTCCGCCACCGCGCCGCGGCGCTGCTCGGGAGTCTGTGCGCGCTCGGCGCCGGCGCGGCGCTCGCGGCCGACCTCGTGCCGGTGAAGATCGGCGTGCTGAACGACCGCTCCGGCGTCTACTTCGACTCCACCGGCGAGGGCTCGGTGGTCGCCGCCCGGATGGCGGTCGAGGATTTCAAGCCGGAGGCGCACGGGCTGAAGGTCGAGGTCGTCGCCGCCGACCACCAGAACAAGCCCGATGTCGGCGCCTCCATCACCCGGCAATGGTACGACCGCGACGGCGTCGACGCGGTGTTCGACGTCCCCACCTCCTCGGTGGCGCTCGCCATCGCGCAGATCACCAAGGAGAAGAACAAGGCCTTCATCAACTCGGGCGGCGGCACCGCCGACCTGACCGGCCCGGCCTGCACGCCCAACACCGTGCACTGGACCTACGACACCGCGGCGCTGGCCAACGGCACCGGCAAGGCCATCCTCAAGCGCGGCGGCAAGTCCTGGTACTTCATCACCGCCGACTACGCCTTCGGCCTCGCCCTGGAGCGCGACACCAAGGCGGTGGTGGAGAAGAACGGCGGCAAGGTCGTCGGCGGCGTGCGCACGCCGTTCCCGAACCCGGACTTCTCCTCGTTCCTCCTCCAGGCCCAGGCCTCGGGCGCGCAGGTGATCGGGCTGGCCGATGCCGGCCTCGACGCCGCCAACGCCATCAAGCAGGCGCACGAGTTCGGCATCCGCCAGGGCGGGCAGACGCTCGCCGCCCTGCTGATCGCCATCACCGACATCCACTCGCTGGGCCTGGACGTGGCGCAGGGCCTCGCCTTCACCGCCTCGTTCTACTGGGACCTCAACGACGGCACCCGGGCCTTCGCGGAGCGGTTCGAGAAGCGCATGCCCGGCAAGAAGCCGACCTCGTACCAGGCCGGCGTCTACGCCAGCACGCTCCACTACCTGAAGGCGGTGGCGGCCCTGCACTCGGCCAGGGACGGCGCCGCCGTGGTCGCCAAGATGAAGGAGATGCCGACCGACGACCCGCTGTTCGGCAAGGGCACGATCCGGCCGGACGGGCGCAAGATCCACCCGATGTACCTGTTCGAGGCCAAGGCGCCGTCCGAGTCGAAGGGCGCGTGGGACCTCTACAAGGTGCTGGAGACGATCCCGGCCGAGCAGGCGTTCCGCCCGATGAGCGAGGGCGGCTGCCCGATGCTCGCCGATATGACGGCGAAGTAGGCGCCGGGTCGATCGTTGCGGCACCGCCGTCCTTGCGAGCGGAGCGAGGCACTCCAGACAGCGCGACGCCGACCGTCGTCGCGCGGCCCTGGGTCACGTCGCTGCGCTCGCGATGACGGGGAGGGAGAGCGCGATCGAAGCGTCCGGACGGGAACCGTTCACGCCGCCCCGATCCGATCCAGCGCCGCCATCGCCTCATCCGGGAGCGCGAGCGCGGCCGCCGCGAGGTTCTCGCGCAGATGGCCGAGCGAGGAGGTCCCCGGGATCAGCAGGATGTTGGGCGACCGGCGCAGCAGCCACGTCAGCGCCACCTGCATCGGCGTCGCGCCGAGCCCGGCCGCGACCTCGGACAGCGTGCCCGATTGCAGCGGGCTGAACCCGCCCAGCGGGAAGAACGGCACGTAGGCGATCCCGGCCGCCGCCAGATCGTCGATGAAGGCGTCGTCGCCCCGGTGCGCGAGGTTGTACTGGTTCTGCACGCAGACGATGTCGGTGATCCGGCGCCCCTCGGCGACCTGACGCGGCGTGGCGTTGCTCAGGCCGATCCGGCGGATCAGCCCCTGGCGCTGAAGATCCGCCAGCACGGTGAGCGGCGCCTCGATCGGGCCCTCTGCCGGCCCGTGGACGTCGAACATCAGGCGCAGGTTGACCACGTCGAGGGCGTCGACGTCGAGGTTGCGCAGGTTGTCGTGGACCGCCTGGGTGAGCTCCTCGGCCGAGAAGGCCGGGTTCCACGAGGCGTCGGCCCCGCGCCTGGCGCCGACCTTGGTGACGATCACGAGCCCGTCCGGGTAGGGGTGCAGCGCCTCGCGGATGATCCGGTTGGTGACGTGCGGCCCGTAGAAGTCGCTGGTGTCGATGTGGTCGACGCCCGCCGCCACGGCTTCCCGGAGCACCGCGACCGCGGCGGCGCGGTCCTCGGGCGGCCCGAACACGCCGGGCCCGGCGAGCTGCATGGCCCCGTAGCCGAGCCGCTTCACGGTGCGGTCGCCGAGGGCGAAGGTCCCGGCCTGCGCGATGTCGGTCATGACGTATCTCCTGTGGGCGCCCCGGATGTAGACGCCCGGTTTTGCGCCGATAAGCCGTGACAATCGGCACGGCCTGTGCGGATTCTCGAACGATGACCCGGGATCTCACCGACCTCGCCGCCTTCGTGACCGTGGCGCGGGCCGGCGGGTTCCGCGAGGGCGCCCGCGCCGGGGGCGGGAGCGCGTCGAGCCTCAGCGAGGCGGTGCGCCGGCTGGAGGCGGAGCTCGGCGTGCGCCTCCTGAACCGCACCACCCGCAGCGTCGCGCCGACCGAGGCCGGGACCCGCCTGCTGGAGCGGCTCGGCCCGGCGCTCGCCGAGGTGGAATCCGCCCTCGACGTGGTGAACGGGTTCCGCGACCGGCCGGCCGGGACGCTGCGGCTCAACGTGCCGCTCAGCGCCGCCCGGCTGGTGCTGCCGGCACTCGTGCCGCCCTTCCTGGCGGCCTACCCGGAGATCCGCCTGGAGGTGGTGGTCGAGGACGGGTTCGTGGACGTGCTGGCGGCGGGCTGCGACGCCGGCATCCGCTACGACGAGCGGCTGGAGCAGGACATGATCGCCGTGCCGATCGGCCCGCGGCGGCAGCGCTTCGCCACCGCGGCGTCCCCGGCCTATCTCGACCGGCGCGGCCGGCCGGAGCATCCGCGGGACCTCCTCGACCATGCCTGCCTGCTCGGCCGCTTCCCCAGCGGCGCGCTGACGGCGCCGTGGGAGTTCGAGCGCGACGGCGCGATCGTCCGGGTGGACCCGACCGGGCCGCTGATCGTGCGGGTCGGCGCCAGCGACCTCGCGGTGGAGGCCGCGGTCGCCGGCACCGGGATCGTCCACCTGTTCGAGGACTGGCTGCGGCCGCGGCTCGACGGCGGCGCCCTGGAGCCGGTGCTGGAACCCTGGTGGCAGGACTTCCCCGGCCCGTTCCTCTACTACCCCGGCCGGCGGCACCTGCCGGCGCCGCTGCGCGCCTTCGTGGACTTCGTCGGCGCGCAGGCGTCGCGCGCTAGAACCGCAGGGTGAAGCCGCCCGTCACGGCCTGATCCCGCGCGCGGGCGCCGGTCTGGCCCGTGTAGGCCACGCCCAGGCTCGCGTCCGGCGTCACCGCCAGCTCGAGCCCGACCTGCGCCACCAGCGCGTCCCGGTCGATCGGCACCCCCGCGCTCAGGAAGGCCGGACCGCCCGCGCCGAAGGCCAGCAGCGCGGTCGGCACCACGTCGCCGAACGCCCGCCGGTAGCCGACGAGGCCCCGCAGCGTCACCGGCCGGCTCAAGCCCAGGTCCAGGCGCGTCTGCGCCCGAACCCCCACGGTCGCCGCGCCGAGATCGTAGTCCCGCGCGACGCTCGCCAGCGCCGCCGCGCCCCCCGTCTCCGCGAAGGCGCCGCGCCGGATGCCGACATACGCCCCGCCCGCGAACGGCTCGACGGACGCGCCCGCCGGCTGCCCCAGCGCGATCCGCCAGCCGATCTCGCCGAATGCCTGCACCGTGTGGCCGCCGCCGTGCCCGCTCAGCGTGTCCGACAGCCCGTACGCCACGGCCCGGCGGGTGCGCGCGTCCGTGTCGGCGTAGAGCGCCCCCAGCCGCAGCGCCAGCGGGCCGCGTTCGTAGCCGCCGTACAGGCCGCCGAAGCCGCTCTTGAGCGTCGCGCTCTCCGCCCGGCTCAGGCCGCCCACCCGGCCCGCGCTGGCGAGATCGGCCTCGGTGTAGCCGCCGACCACGCCGACGCGCGGCCCACTGGCCAAGCGCACGTCCGCGCCCGCCGCGAAGCCGGCGATCTGCCGGTTCAGGTCGAAGGCGTTGCCGCCGCCGCCGGCCGTGCCGAAGGCGCCGAAGCCCTGGCCCCACAGCCCGAACACCTGCGGGTCGAGCGTAGGCACCGGCACGTCGGCCACCACCGGGGCCCGGCCGGGCAGGTCGGCGGCGTCGGCGGCCGGCAGGCGGCCGTCGTCGAGGCCTGTGCCGGGGCCGCCCCAGCGCAGCCGGTCGAGCACGGCCTCGCGCACGAAGTAGGCGGTCTCGTAGGCGGTGGACACGGTGCCGGCGTGGATGTCGCCGGCCAGCGCCCGGAAGCCGCTACCGGCCTCGTCGGCCGTGAAGGCGACCGCCGCGTCGTAGAGCCGGCCCGATCCGGCGGCCTGGATCGCGTTGGCGGCGGCCGCGCCGTTGCGGCCGGTGGCGGAGGCGGCGAAGGGCACGTCGTTGCGGGTCAGCGTCAGGTCGACCGCGTCGCTCCGGTAGCGCAGGCCCGGGCTGAGGAAGGCGAGGTTCGCGGTCACGCCGGCGAACCGGCCGGAGACGCCGCCGGCGGCGGAGAGGATCGTGTAGGTCGTGCGCGGGTTGTAGGCGCCCGGGGCGGCGCGCACCTGGACGGTGCCGCCCGACAGGGTGGCGCTGCCGGTCGCGGCGATCCGGTCCGCTTGTCCGGCGGCGCCGGCCTCGACCCGGTAGGTCGAGCCCGGCGCGAAGGCGACATGGCCGGCGGCGGTGAGGGTCCCGATGGAATTGCCCGGCGCCACGGTGCCGCCCGCGAGCGCGCTGATCCCGCCCAGCGTGCCCGAGCCGCCGAGCTCCGCCCCCGGCAGCACCGTGACGACCGAGTGGGCGAGGGCGCCGTTCACGACGAGCCGACCGGCCTGCACCGCGGTGGCGCCCGTCAGCGTGCCGAGCCCCGTGAGCGTGAGGGTGCCCGCCCCGGTCTTGGTCAGGGTCCCGGAGCCCGAGACGGCGTTGGCCAGCGTCCCGTCGGTCGACTGATCCACGACGAGCGCCGCGTCGTCGACGATGGCGCCCGTGCCGAAGGCGCCGGCATGGCCGACGAGCGTCCCGCCGCCGATGGTCGTGCCGCCCGCGTAGGTGTTGGCGCCGGTCAGGACCAGCGTGCCGCTGCCGAGCTTCACGAGGCCGCCCGCGCCGCCGATGTCGTTGCGCCAGACGTCGTAGGCCGAGAAGCCGCCCCTGGCCGCGTCCATCGTGACGGTGACCGTGCCGTCGAGGGCGCCGTAGCCGTCGGCGGCGGCGAACAGGTTGATGCGGTCGTAGCCCAGCCCGTTGTCGAGGAAGCCGCCGGAGGGCAATTCGGTGGTCGCGATCACGTCGCGGCGCTGCGCCGCCGTGAGGTAGGGGAAGCGGGTCGCGAGCAGCGCCTCCGCCCCCACCGGGACCACCGGCGGCCGGTCCGTGGGCCCGACCGGCGGCAGGCCGTAGGTCAGGCGCGCCGTGTAGGCGGCCTTGTCGCGCGCGTAGTCGGAGAAGCGGTCGGTGGCCGGATCCACGGGCGCGTGGGCGCACCGCTCCAAGGGACCGCCGCAGGCCTGGCTCAGGTAGCGCTGCGCCTGCGCGAAGGCCTCGCCCAGCAGGGCCGCGTTCGCCGGGTCGTTGAGCGCCCGGATGGCGAAGGCGGTCGCCAGCACGCGGCCGCCGATCACGTCGGTGGGCGAATGCATGCCCGCCTCGATCCGGTTGTCGCCGAGCTCGCTCGCGCGGGTGAGCAGTTCCTGGAACCGCTGCGGGATCGCGTAGGCCAGGGCGAGGGCCGACAGGTAGGCGGCGTTGGTGTGGCCGCTCGGGAAGCCGCCATCCGTCGCGGGGGTCGGGCTCCTCTCCGGCCCGAGGGAGGGCGGCACGACGAATCCGAGGCTCTGGCCGTTCAGGCTCTGCCGCCAGGGGCGCGGATAGCTGTAGGCGTCCTTGGCCGGGCCGGTGGAGGCGTTGGTCCGGAACGCGTTGACCAGCTGCACGACCTTCCCGAGGGGCGACGTCGTCACGCCGGCGCCGGTGCCCTGGTCGACGTACTGGACGCGCGACGTGGTCGCGTCGAAGGCCGGGATCGTGGTGGTCGCCCCCGATCCCGCCAGATAGGCCCGGGTCAGCGGCCCGAGGCCGTCGATGACGCTGTAGCTCTGGTTTCGGCGGTCGTCGTCGTAGGCGGCGATCTCCTGCGCCTGGGTCCGCTCCCGCGCCCGCTCGGCGACGATCTGGATGTTGCGCAGCAGGAGGGGCGCCCCGAGGGCCGTGGGCGATCCGGTGTCGTAGGTCTGCCCGGGGATCCAGATCCGCCGGAAACCCGACAGGATGTCGACGCCGTTGCCGGCCGTCTGCGCCTGGGCGCCCGGACCGAGCAGCGCGACCGCCAGCGCGGCGAGTGAGACCCCATATCCCCGTGTCATGACGCGCTCCCCGACACCGCCCCATCCGGCCGGTCGCGCGCCCCATAGCCAAGATCAGCTCCAGCAGATCGTCATAGTTCGTTCAAGATCCGACGTTCCAACGATTCGTATCATCGGAGCAACACTCTGTAAGGCGGCTTATCTTGGGAGATAGACTCTGGATTTGCGAATTTATACCGTTGAATTCGCCCCATCACAGCGGCATGCCGACCATTGATCGCCGTGAACGGCACGGCCGCACCTGAATAGTTGCGTCCGGGGCCGGCCGCCGGAGCCGGAGCCGGGGCCGTGCGGGACAGGAGAGGCGGCCCGGGATGCGGCCCGGCAGACCCGGCGCGGGGGCGCCTCGGAACGTCGGAGGGATGCCGCGCGAATCGCCCGGCGGCGCGTGCGGACGCCGCCGGGGGCGGCTCACTGCGGCAGTTCGAACACCGTGAGCTGCCCGCCGGGCGCCGTGTACTGCGACAGGGCCGCGTAGCCGCCGACTGCCCCCGAACCGTCGGCCGGGTCGGTCAGCCCGGCCGCCAGACCGATCCCCGCCCAGCCGCCGACCCCGGAGAGCACCGCCACGTACTGCTTCCCGCCGTGCAGGTAGGTGGTGACGTTGCCGACGATGCCGGACGGGGTCTTGAACCGGTAGAGCTCGTGCCCGTCCCGGGCGTCGACCGCCTTCAGGTAGCCCTCCAGCGTGCCGTAGAAGACCACGTTGCCCGCCGTGGCGAGCGCCCCCGACCAGACCGAGAACGGCTCCGGGATCGTCCAGGCGATCCGGCCCCTGGCGCCGTCCCAGGCGATGAACGCCCCGGTCCGGTCCGAGCCCTCGGGCGGGTGCAGGGTGAGCGTCGCGCCGACATAGGGCTGGCCGGGCGTGTAGGTCACCCGGAACGCCTCGTAGTCCATGCACATGTGGTTGGTCGGCACGTAGAACAGCCGCGTCTTGGCCGAGTAGGCGGCCGGCTGCTGGTTCTTGGCACCCAGCGCCCCGGGGCAGATGTTCTTCGTGGCCTCGTCCTCGTCGGCCTCGCCGGGGGCGTAGCGCTTGTCGACCGCGGGCCGGCCGTAATCGGGGGCGGCGGGGTTCGTCTCCACGCGGCTCGCCCAGTTCACCGTGGGATCGAACTTCTCCGCCACCAGCAGAGCGCCGGTGGCGCGGTCCAGCGTGTAGCCGAAGCCGTTCCGGTCGAAATGGGTCAGCACCTTCCGGGCGCGGCCGTCGATCACCTGCTCGGTGAGGATCATCTCGTTGACGCCGTCGTAGTCCCACTGGTCGTGGGGGGTCATCTGGTAGACCCAGCGGGCGACGCCCGTATCGGCGTCGCGGGCGATGATCGCCTGTGCCCACCGGTTGTCCCCCGGGCGCTGGTTCGGGTTCCAGGTCGAGGGATTGCCGGTGCCGTAATAGACGAGGTTCAGGTCCGGGTCGTAGGAGAACCAGCCCCAGCTGCAGGCGCCGCCGGTCCGCCACTGGTCGCCCTCCCAGCTCCTGAGCGAGGAATCCCTGCCGATCGGGCGCCCGAGCTCGGTCGTCGTCTCCGGATCGACCAGCATGTCGGCGTCCGGCCCGGTGGCGTAGGCGCGCCAGAGCCGCTGACCCGTCGCCTGATCGTAGGCGGTGACGTGGCAGCGCGCCCCGTACTCGCCCCCCGCGAGCCCGACGATGAGCTTGCCGTGCACCGGCAGGACCGTGGCGGTGTTGGTCTCGCCCCGGCCCGGGTCGCCGTTCCGCACCGACCACAGCACCCGGCCGGTCTCCGGATCGAGCGCCACCACGGTGGTGTCGGCCTGCTGCAGGAACAGCCGCCCGTCCGCGTAGGCGAGCCCCCGGGAGACCGTGTCGCAGCACATCACGGCGATGACGCTCGCGTCCTGCCGCGGCGCGTAGCGCCACAGGATCTTCCCGCCCTGGTCGAGGTCGAGGGCGTAGACCGCGTTGGGGAACGGCGTGTGCACGTACAGGACGTGCCCGACCACGATCGGCGCGCCCTCGTGGCCGCGCAGGACGCCGGTGGAGAAGGTCCAGGCGACCTTCAGGCGCCCGACATTGCCGGCATCGATCTGGTCGAGGGCGGAGTAGCGCGTGTTGGCGTAGTCCAGGGTCTGCAGGACCGGCGACGGGCCGGCCGCCGCCGCGCCGGCGAGGCCGGCGAGCGGCAGCGCCGCGAGGAGTGAAGCACGCATCGACGCCCGCATCCCTGTGATCCTCTTCGCCGCGCGGCCGGCGGCGGGCCGGAACCCCGGCCGGGATCCGCGACGGCAGCCACGGCTCCCCGCGCGAGGGCGCGCGCCTCTACATGCGCTGCTGGACGATGCTCTCGGCCTTCGGGTCCGGCTCGTGTCCGGCCGCGCGGAGCAGCGGCACCACCTCGGCCGCCTCCCGCGCGACGAGGTAGCTCAGGTCGAGGCCCTCGCGGATGAAGCCGTGGCCGCGCATGTGCTCGAACAGGGCCAGCAGCGGCGCCCAGAACTCCGCCACCGAGACCAGCACCACCGGCTTCCGGTGGCGCCCGAGCTGCGCCCAGGTCAGCTGCTCGACCAGCTCCTCCAGGGTGCCGATGCCGCCCGGCAGGGTCACGAACGCGTCCGAGCGCTCGAACATCAGGCGCTTGCGGGTGTGCATGTCGGACACCACCACGGTCTCCTGGATGTCGGCCAGCATGTGCTCGCGCGCCTGGAGGAAGTCCGGGATGATGCCGGTGACGTGGCCGCCGGCGGCGAGCGCCGCCCGCGCCACCGTACCCATCAGACCGACATCGCCGCCGCCGTAGACGAGGCCCATCCCGGCCTGCGCGACCGCGGTCCCGAGGATCTCGGCGGCCGCGCGGAAGGCCGGGTCGCGGCCGAAGCCGGAGCCGCAATAGACACAGACTGTCCTCACCGGAGCCATCCGGCGTCCTCCTCGCGCGTCCGTTGCGTGCCGTCCAGAACGCGCCCCCGCCCGGCACTCCACGTGCCAAACTGCTGAATTCGCGTGGGATTCACCCGCCTGGGCGGCAGGACGGCTTGGTGTGGGGACCATGTACGGTATTATGGGCGGCGCCGTCGACGGGTTTTCGCGCGGGCGGAGGGCCGCCCGCCGGGCGGCGGCAGGATGAGGGGAGGCCTTCGTGGCGATGTCGAGACAGGTGCGGCGCAGTCTCGCCCTGGCGCTCGCCGGCCTCCTCGGCGGACTGGGCCTCGTGCTGGCGCTGTTCGGCGGCGACTCCCTGCGGCGGCTCACCGGCCGCGCCGGCCCCGAGACGTCCGCGTCGTCGGCGCCGGGCGGCAGCCCGCGCGGCCTCGCCGATCCGGGCGCCCTGGCCGGCCGCGCCGACCCGCCGATCGACTTCCGCGACGACAAGCCGGGCCGGGCGCGCCCGGCGCCGGGGCCGGGCCCCGCGGCGGCGCTCCCGCAGGATCCCCGCGCCGGCGCCGCCGGGGCGCCGCAGGCCGGTCCGGGCCGGGACGCGCGCCTGCCGGAGGCGGCCGAGGCGCCGCGCTTCGACATCGTCCGCGTCGAGCCGAACGGCGACGCCGTGGTGGCCGGCCGCGGCGCGCCGGACGCCGCCATCGAGATGCTGGTGGACGGGAAGCCCGTGGCCCGGGCCAAGGCCGACGCCAACGGCCAGTTCGCGATCGTGCCGCCGGCCCTGCCGGCGGGCGCCAGCACCCTCCGCCTGCGCATGACCGGCGCGGACGGGCGCGCGACCGAGTCGCAGCAGAGCGTCGCGGTGGACGTGGCCCCCGGCCGGGACCGCCAGCCCCTCGTGGCCCTGACCGCCCCGGACGCCGCCACCGTCGTGCTGTCGCAGCCCGGCGCGCCCGGGGCGACGGCCGACGCGCAGGGTGGCGCGCAAGGTGGCACGAAGGGTGGCGCGAAGGGCGGCGGATCCGGCACGAGGCCCGGCGCCGAGCCGGGCACCCGGGCCGCCGACGCGGCGCCGGCCGGGGGCGGGGAGACCCGCGCGGCCGCGGCGTCCGGATCGGCGCCGACCCGGATCGCCAGCGTGGACGTGCAGGGCAGCGGCCGCCTGTTCGTGACCGCCACCGGCACGCCGGGGGCGCGGATCCAGCTCTACCTCAACGACACGCTGATCGCCCCGGGCAGCATCGGGCCGGACGGCCGGGCGACCTTCACGATCGGGCGCGGGATCAAGCCCGGGCAGTATCAGGTGCGGATCGACCAGGTCGATCCGGCCACCGGCAAGGTCGCCAGCCGCGCGGCGGTCCCCCTCGCGGTGCCGGAGCCGACGCAGGTCGCCGCCCGGGAGACCGCCGAGCCCGCACCGGCCCCCGCCCAGGAGGGCGCGCGGGACCACGGCGGGCGCGATCGGGCCGCGCTGGCCGGTTCCGGTCGGGACGGGTCCGGGCAGGACCGGCCGGCGGCGGCCTCGCCCCCGGCCGCGGTCTCGAATCCCCGGCTGGCCGACATGGCGGGGCCGGACCGAGTCGGCGCGGTGTTCGTGCCGGAGATCAGCACCGCCCGGATCACCCGCGGCGACAACCTCTGGCGGATCAGCCAGCGCACCTACGGCCGGGGCGAGCGCTACACGGTGATCTACGACGCCAACCAGAACCAGATCCGCGATCCGGACCTGATCTACCCGGGCCAGATCTTCGTGCTGCCCACCGACAAGCGCGGCTGAGCGGCCCCGCCTACTCCACCACCTGATCGTCGCCCGCGAAGGCCAGGCGGCGCAGGCCGCGCAGGGCCCGGTCGAGCTCCTCCCGGGACGGCGAGGCCAGGGCGAGGCGCACCGCGTTCGGCGCGTGGCCGGGATGGACCGCGAAGGACGAGGCCGGCAGGAGGGCGATGCCCTGGCGCAGGGCCGCGGCCGCGTAGGCCTCGGCCCGCCACGTCTCGGGGAGCTCCAGCCAGAGATGGTAGGCCTGCGGATCGCCCACGACCCGCAGGTCGGCGAGCGCGGCCCGGGCGAGGGCCTGCCGGGCCGCGGCGTCCCGGCGCTTGGCCTCGGCCAGCGCCGCCGCCGAGCCCCCCGCCATCCAGTGCATGCCGGCCGCGAGCGACAGGCCGAGCACCGTCCAGGCGCCCTGCCGGACGGAGGCGGCGAGCCGGTCGGTGAGGGACGGCGGCGCGGCGATCAGGCCGACCGTCAGCGCCGGCATCACCCGCTTCGACAGGCTGTCCACGAAGATCACCCGGTCCGGCGCGAGGCCGGCGAGGGGCGGCGCGTCCGCCAGGAAGCTGTAGACCGCGTCCTCGACGGCGGTGAGCCCCGTCCGCTCCAGGACCTCCGCCAGGGCGGCCCGGCGCGCCGGCCCCATCGTGGCGCCGAGGGGGTTGTGCAGGGTCGGCTGGAGATAGACGCCGCTCAGCGGGGTCGCCCGGTGGGCCTGGAGCAGCGCCTCGGGGCAGACGCCCTCGGCGTCCATGGCGAGCGGGATCAGCGTGATCCCGAGCCGCGCCGCGATGCCCTTCACCCCCGGATAGGTCAGGGGCTCGCAGCCGATCCGCTCGCCGGGCGCCGCCAGGGCCGCCAGGGCGGCGGCCAGCGCCTGCCGGCCGTTGCCGGTGAACAGGATGTCGGCGGGGTCGGGGGCGTAGCCCGCCCGGGCCAGGAACCCGGCGGCGATCGCCTGCGCCGACGGCGTGCCGGCGGGCCCGTACTGGCTGAAGCCGATCTGGCCGTCGTCGCGGGCGAGCGCCGCCAGGGTCTCGGCCAGGACGGCCTCCTGCTCGGGCAGGCGCGAGTGGGTCCGCTGCAGGTCGAGGGCCGCCGGGGGCGGCTCCGGACGGAGCAATCCGGCGCGCCCCGGCTCGCTGCGGACGTAGGTGCCGCGCCCGACCTCGCCGGTCACCAGACCCCGGCGGGCCAGCTCGGCGTAGACGCGGCTCGCCGTCGAGACCGCGATGCCCCGCGCGTAGGCGAAGTCGCGCTGCGGCGGCAGCCGCGCGCCGGGGCGGAGCCGGCCCGCCGCGATGTCGGCCGCGAGCGCGTCGGCGACGGAGCGGTAATCCGCGGGGCGCATAATTGCTCCGAGGTCAATGTTTCGATTGATCCGAGGTTTGTATCGGATCAATGCTCCGCCAGCAATCCCGGCCGGACTGCATTCCCGCCACCGGATCGTCTGCGATGCAAGCCGTCACCCTGTCCCCGCCGCCCGCCGCCGCCCGTCCGACGGGCCGTCCGGCCGCGCGCCCGTCCCTGCTCCGCACGTGGCTGCAGCGGATCCGCACCCGCCGCGCCCTGGCGGCGCTCCACCCCGATCAGGCCCGGGACGCCGGCCTCGAGCCCTGGGACCTGCGCGCCGAGATCGCGAAGCCGTTCTGGCGGGCGTGAGACGGGGACATGCACGCAGCGCGGGTGATCCCGCGCGATCCCGGGCCTATATGCGGGTCTCGCGACACGCTCCCCGCGGAACCCCATGACCGACGACACCGCGCCCGCGGCCGGGACGAAGATCCCGGCCGAGCGCCCCGGCCTGATCGCCACCTACCGGCGGCTCTGGCCGCATCTCTGGCCGCACGGCCGGCCCGACCTGCAGCGCCGGGTGTTCCTGGCCTTCGGCCTGCTGCTCGCCGCCAAGCTCGTGACCATGGTGACGCCGTTCACCTTCAAGTGGATCACCGACGCCCTGGTCGCGGCGGTCGGCGGCAAGGACGAGGCCGTGCCCACCGGCCTCCTCGCCGCGCCGATGCTGCTGATCGCCCTCTACGGCGTCTCGCGGATCGCCATGTCGGCGCTGACCCAGGTGCGCGACGGACTGTTCGCCAAGGTGGCGATGCACGCAGTGCGGCGGCTGGCGCTCCAGACCTTCGAGCACATGCACCGCCTGTCCCTGCGCTTCCACCTGGAGCGCAAGACCGGCGGCCTGACCCGGGTGCTGGAGCGCGGCCGCGCCGGCATCGAGGAATTGTCGCGCCTGATGGTGCTGACCCTGGTGCCGACCATCGTCGAGTTCGTGCTGGTGCTCGGCGTGCTGGCCTACGAGTTCAGCTGGACCTACGCGGCGACCGCCTTCCTGACGGTCGCGGCCTACCTGGCCTTCACCTACAAGGCGACCGAGTGGCGGATCGCGATCCGCCGCCGGATGAACGCCTCCGACACCGACGCCAACACCAAGGCGGTCGACTCGCTGCTCAACTACGAGACGGTGAAGTACTTCGGCGCGGAAGCCCGGGAGGCCGGCCGCTACGACGAGTCGATGGCCAAGTACGAGAAGGCCTCGACGCAGACCTACGTGTCGCTGGCGGTGCTCAACGCCGGGCAGGCGGTGATCTTCACGCTCGGCATGACCGTGGTGATGTGGCTCGCGGCGCGCGACATCCTGGCCGGGCGCACGACGATCGGCGGCTTCGTGCTGGCCAACACCATGCTGGTGCAGCTCTCGATGCCGCTCAACTTCATGGGCATGATCTACCGCGAGATCAAACAGGCGCTGATCGACATCGACGACATGTTCCGCATCCTCGGGCAGAACCCCGAGATCGCCGACCGGCCGGGCGCCGCCCCGCTCGCGGTCGCGGGCGGCACGGTGCGGTTCGAGGACGTGCGCTTCGCCTACAACCCCGAGCGGCCGATCCTGCGCGGCGTCACCTTCGAGATCCCGGCGGGCCAGACGGTGGCGGTGGTGGGGCCCTCGGGCGCCGGCAAGTCGACGCTCTCGCGCCTGCTGTTCCGGTTCTACGAGCCGCAGGCGGGCCGGATCAGCGTCGACGGGCAGGACATCGCGGCGGTGACGCAGGCGTCGCTCCGGGCGGCGATCGGCATGGTCCCGCAGGACACGGTGCTGTTCAACGACACGATCGGCTACAACATCCGCTACGGCCGGGCCGACGCCACCGACGCGGAGCTGCGGGAGGCGGCCCGCCTCGCCCAGATCGACCGCTTCGTCTCGGGGCTGCCGGAGGGCTACGACACGCCGGTGGGCGAGCGCGGCCTGAAGCTCTCGGGCGGCGAGAAGCAGCGGGTCGCCATCGCCCGCACGATCCTCAAGGCGCCGCCGATCCTGGTCCTCGACGAGGCGACCTCGGCGCTCGACTCCTTCACGGAGGCCGAGATCCAGTCGGCGCTCGACCGGGTCAGCCGCGGCCGCACCACCCTGGTGATCGCCCACCGGCTGTCGACGGTGGTCAACGCCGACGCGATCCTGGTCCTCGACCACGGCCGCATCGTCGAGCGCGGCAGCCACGCCGAGCTGCTGGAGGCCGGGGGCGTCTACGCGGCGCTCTGGGACCGCCAGCGGGAGGCCGACGCCGCCCTGGAGGTGCTCCAGCGCGCCGACGCGCCGGTGCTCCCGCCCCGGTCGGGCCGCGCCGCCGTGCCGGAGACCGAGGCCGCGGAGTGACCGAAAGGCGACACGTGGAGAGCGCAGTCCGGGCGGGACGCAACCGGAAGCGGTAAGCGCGGTTTGCCGGTCATGCCGCACTTCTACCTGCACATCCGGGACGGTCAGTGGCTGGTCGAGGATCTCGACGGCGCCGACCTGCCCGACCTCGACGCCGCCCGCGCCGAGGCCGAGCGCTCCGCCCGGGCGCTCTTGGAGATCCAGCAGGTCGACGGCGCGGTGCTGGCCGGGCAGTCCTTCGAGATCGCCGACGCGTCGGGTCAGGTCCTGGCGGTGGTGCCGCTGAAGGACGTGCTCGAGCTGCCGTAAGCTCCAGGGCGCGGGTGGGACGGCCGGGATCGACCGCCCGAGGGCCCTACGGCCAGCCCCTACGGCCGCGACCGCACCCGGACCCCGAGCAGCTCCTCGAACGGCAGCACCATGGCGCCCTTGTCCCGGTCGCCGTGGCCCTGGCGCAGGGCGGTCTGGTAGGTGGCGGTGGCGGCCGCGGTGACCGGCATCGGGAAGCCGTTCTCCGCCGCGACCGCCGCGGCGGCGACGAGGTCCTTGTAGGCCGCCCCCATCGGGTAGCCCTCGTCGAACTGGCCCCGGAGGATGCGCGGCACGAAGTACTGGGCCGCGTAGCTCCGGCTCGTGCCCGTGGTGACCACCTGGGCGACCTGGTCCGGGTCGAGCCCCATGGCGACGGCCATCGGCAGCACCTCGGCCAGGGCCGCGATGTTGATGTCGTAGAGCACGTTGTTGATCGTCTTGGTGAGCTGGCCGGCCCCGGCCGGACCCATGTGGAGGATTGTCGTGCCGATCCGCTCCAGGAGCGGGCGCACCCGCGCGACCGCCCCGGCCGCGCCGCCGCACATCACGGTGAGCGTCCCGGCCTCGGCGCCGGCCGGCGCGCCGGAGACGGGCGCGTCCACGAAGGCGCGCCCGGTCGCCGCCACCGCGCGGCCGACCGCCAGGGCCTGGGCGTGCGCGACGGTGCTGAGGTCGACCACGACCGCGCCCGGGGCGAGGCGCTCCGCGAGGGCGCCGGTCCCGAGCAGGGCGGCCTCGACCGCGTCGCCGTTCGGCAGGCACAGGAACAGCACCTCGGCGCCGGCGGCCCGGCCGGGATCGGTGGTGGCGACGAGGCCCGGCCCGTCGAGACCGGCGAGGCGCGCCGGGTCGGTATCGATCGCGACGAGCGTCTCGGCACCGGAGGCCCGCTTGGCCGCGAGGTTGCGGGCGATGGGGTGCCCCATCGCGCCGAGGCCGATGAGGGCGAGGCGCGCAGCCATGCGGGTGTCCCTGTTCCGAGTGTCCGGGCGCCCGCCCCTCCGTGCGGGGGAGGCGCCGCGCCAGCATGTCGCCGGACGCGGCCGCCTTCCAGTCCCGATCCCGGCATCCGTGGGAGACCCGTCACCCCGGATCCCATGGCGGCCCCCGGGCCGCGCCCGATCGTCGTGCGACGGCCCGGACGGCGGGCGTCCCCGGCCGGGCCAGCCGCGCCATGCCGCCTCTCCCGCTCACGGAGACGGGCCTGCTTTGGCCACCGAGCCTTGACAATGTTCCTATTTTGTGCTTCCTGACCGCACCTGTCCGCGGCGCCTCGGGAGCGATCCCGGGGCGTCCTTCGGGGGCCTGCCCGGTGGCTGACCGGTCGGGTCCGGGGACGGGGCGGCGCCCGCGTCGGTGGCTCTCAGCCGCCATCGCCCCGGGCGGCGGACCGGTGCGGGGCGTGCCTCGGACGCGGGCGTGAGACCGGGCGGCACTCTGCCCGGCGGGGGAGGAAATGCCCCCGCGCCGACCCGCCTCTGGGCTGACCCTGAGCGACCTGCGGACCCGCCCACGACGAGGCGGGGGACGGCTGGAAGGCCACGGCGCCGATGCGGGTTCCGGGGGTTGCGGGCACGGCGTGCGCGCACCTCGCCCGAGACCGCTAACGGGGAGTCGCAGGACCGGGACGTCGGAGACGCCGCGACGAGAAAGACGGCAGC
>NZ_JBQEPK010000005.1:0-174220 GCF_052045615.1 Methylobacterium sp. 22177
CGAACCAGACGAGCATGACGGGTCCGAAGACCCGGCCGATGGCGGCCACGCCCTTGTGCTGGACGAGGAACAGCCCGACCAGGATCACCAGGGTGATCGGCACGACGTACGGGCCGAGTGACGGCGCGTCGACCTTCAGCCCCTCGATCGCCGACAGGACCGAGATCGCCGGCGTGATCGCGCCGTCGCCGTAGAGCAGGGCCGCGCCCACCAGCCCGACCACCAGGAGCAGCGCCTTCCACGTACCCGGCCGGGCCTGACGGGCGCCGAGCAGCGCCAGCATGGCGACGATGCCGCCCTCGCCGCGGTTGTCGGCCCGCAGGATCAGCACCGCGTATTTCAGCGACACGATCAGGATCAGCGCCCACAGGATCAGCGACACCGCGCCCGTGGCGGCTGCCGGCACCGAGGAGCCGCCCACGGTCGCCGCCTTCACCGCCTCCTTGAACGCGTAGAGCGGGCTCGTGCCGATGTCGCCGTACACGACGCCCAGCGCGCCGAAAACGAGGGCCGGCCGGAGCCTGTCGCGCGCCGTCTCCGCGTCGACCGCGCCCGTATCGGATCGGGGACTCGCCGCCGGCGCAAGGGTCTGACTCACCGCAGGGCCTCCAAGGGCATCACCCGGCCGAGACGATTCGAGCGCCGGGTTCGACGCCGCAGCGGTAAAGCTAGGGGCAGCGGTCGCGCCGTCCAGCGACGGCGCGGCAGGCCATCAGATCAGGGCGGCCAGGTCATCCGGGCAGGCCTCGCCGCGACGCAGGCAGGCGACGGGCGCCCCGGCGTGCCGGGCGATGGCGGCGGCCACGGTCGCGGCGGGCGCCGGCGCGTCCGGGCTCTCGCTGACCACCACGGCGCGCAGCGCCACGCCGTGGAAGCGCAGGGTCTCGCAGGCGGTGAGCGCGTGGCTGATCGCCCCGAGATAGCTCCCGGACACGAGCAGCGCCGGGAGGCCGAGGGCCCGGAGCCAGTCGAGGCCGGTGGCGGCCCCGGTGACCGGGCTCATGAGGCCGCCGACGCCCTCGATCAGCAGGGTGCCCTCCGTGCGGGCGATCTCATCCCGGCACCAGCCGACGAGGTCGGCCAGGTCCAGGGATCGCCCCTCCAGCACGGCGGCCTGATCGGGCGAGAGCGGTGCCGAGAACCGCCAGGGCGAGCAGGCCTCCACGGCCTCCTCGTCCAGGGCGAGGCCCTGCGCGTCCAGCAGCCGGGCGGTGTCGCTCTCGATGAAGCCGGGATCGCTCAGCGGCGGGACACCGCTCGCGAGCGGCTTCACCGTCCGGACCGCCCGACCCTGCGCCCGCAGGCTGCGGGTCAGGGCGGCGGTGACGTAGGTCTTGCCGATCTCGGTGCCGGCCCCGGCGATGAACAGCGCCCGCGCGGTCATCCCCGCCGCGATCCCCGCCTCAGGCCTGGAGGCTGCCGTGGCAGTGCTTGTACTTCTTGCCCGAGCCGCAGGGGCACGGCTCGTTGCGGCCGACGCGGCCCCAGGTGTTGGCGTCGGTCGGGTCACGCTCCAGCACCGCCCCGTCGGCCGCGAGGCCCTGGGCGGCGAAGCCGTAGGCCGGGCCCCCGCCGCCGTCGCTGCCCGAGCCGAAGCCGGCGTAGTCCATCTCGTTCTCGCCGGTGACCGGGTCGAGATGCTGGGCGAACATCGGCGGCAGCGCCGGACCGCCGGCCGGGAACTCCGCCGGCGGCTCCTGCAGCATGATCTCGACCCGCGAGAGCTGCGCGGTGACCTGCTCGCGCAGGGCGGTCACGAGCCCGTTGAACAGGTCGAAGGCCTCGGACTTGTACTCGTTCAGCGGGTCCCGCTGGGCGAAGCCGCGCCAGCCGATCACCTGCCGGAGGTGGTCCAGCGTCACGAGGTGCTCGCGCCAGAGATGGTCGAGCGTCTGGAGCAGGACCTGCTTCTCGATGTAGGCCGTGACCTCGGCGCCGTTCTTCTCCGTCCGCTCGGCGTAGGCTGTCTCGGCCGCCTTCAGCAGGCGCTCGCGCATCTCCTCGTCGGCGATGCCCTCCTCCTTGGCCCAGTCCTCGACCGGCACGTCGAGATTGAGGATCTCCTTCACCTGCTCGCGCAGGCCGGCGACGTCCCACTGCTCGGCGTAGGCGTTCTCCGGGATGTGCCGGGCGACGAGGTCGTCGATCACGCCCTCGCGCATCTCGTCCACGGTCTCGCGGACGCTGTCCTGGCCCATGAAGTCGCGGCGCTGCTCGAACACGACCTTGCGCTGGTCGTTCATGACGTTGTCGTACTTGAGCACGTTCTTGCGCATGTCGAAGTTGCGCGCCTCGACCTTCTGCTGCGCCTTCTCGATCGCCTTGTTGATCCAGGGGTGGATGATCGCCTCGCCCTGCTCGAGGCCGAGCTTCTGCAGCATCCCGTCCATGCGGTCGGAGCCGAAGATGCGCATCAGGTCATCCTGAAGCGACAGGTAGAACTTCGAGCGGCCGGGATCGCCCTGACGCCCGGAGCGGCCGCGGAGCTGGTTGTCGATGCGCCGCGATTCGTGGCGCTCGGTGCCGATGATGTAGAGGCCGCCCGGCAGGTCCTTCTTCCGGCCCGCCGCCGGATCGGCCGGCTCGCCCGAGGCCAGCACCTTGGTCCGGTTCTCGGCGATCTCGGCCTTGATCGCCGCGATCGCGGCGTCGCGCTCCGGACCGTCGGCGAGATGGCCCAGCTCCTTCTCGATGCGCATCTCGAGGTTGCCGCCGAGTTTGATGTCGGTGCCGCGTCCGGCCATGTTGGTGGCGATGGTGATCGCGCCCGGCACGCCCGCCTCGGCCACGATGTAGGCCTCCTGCTCGTGGAAGCGGGCGTTCAGCACGGCGAAGCGCTTGGTCACCCGGCCCTCGCGGGCGGCGGCGTAGACGTCGGTCAGGGCGTTCGGGTCGGAGTAGTCGAGCAGGCTGTAGCCGGCCTTCTTGAGCATCTCGGCGAGGTGCTCCGACTTCTCGATCGAGCCGGTGCCGACCAGGATCGGCTGGTGGCGCGCATGCGCCTTGTCGATCTCGGCGATGATGCCCTCGTACTTCTCGCCGACGGTCCGGTAGACCTCGTCGTCCTCGTCGACGCGCTCGACCTCCTTGTTGGTCGGGATGTCGACCACGTCGAGCTTGTAGATCTCGGCGAACTCGTCGGCCTCGGTCGAGGCGGTACCGGTCATGCCGGCCAGCTTCTTGTACAAGCGGAAGTAGTTCTGGAAGGTGATCGACGCGAGCGTCTGGTTCTCGGGCTGGATCGTGACCCGCTCCTTCGCCTCCAGCGCCTGATGCAGGCCTTCCGAGTAGCGCCGGCCCTGCATCATGCGGCCGGTGAACTCGTCGATGATCACCACCTCGTCGTTCTTGACGATGTAGTCCTTGTCGCGGGTGAACAGCGTGTGGGCGCGCAGCGCCTGGTTCACGTGGTGGACGAGCGTCACGTTGTGGGCGTCGTAGAGGTCGCCCTCCTTCAGGAGGCCCGCCTCGCGCATCGCCTCCTCGATGAATTCGTTGCCCTCCTCGGTCAGCGAGACGGTGCGCTGCTTCTCGTCGAGGTCGTAGAACTCCTTGCGCAGGCGCGGCATCAGCGCGTCCACCGCCACGTAGAGTTCCGACCGGTCGTCCACCGGGCCCGAGATGATCAGCGGCGTGCGCGCCTCGTCGATCAGGATCGAATCGACCTCGTCGACGATCGCGAAGTTGTGCCCGCGCTGCGCCAGCTGGGACAGCTCGTACTTCATGTTGTCGCGCAGGTAGTCGAAGCCGTACTCGTTGTTGGTGCCGTAGGTGATGTCGCAGGCATAGGCCTCCTTGCGCTGCGCATCGTCGAGGCCGTGCACGATCGTGCCGACGCTGAGGCCCAGGAACCGGTAGACCTGACCCATCCACTCGGCGTCGCGCGACGCGAGGTAGTCGTTCACCGTGACGACGTGGACGCCCTTGCCCTCCAGGGCGTTGAGGTAGACCGGCAGCGTCGCCACCAGGGTCTTGCCCTCGCCGGTCTTCATCTCGGCGATGCCGCCCTCGTGGAGCACCATGCCGCCGATGAGCTGCACGTCGAAGTGGCGCTGGCCGAAGACGCGCTTGGCCGCCTCGCGGACGGTGGCGAAGGCCGGCACGAGGATGTCGTCGAGGCTCTTGCCGTTGGCGAGTTCGGCCTTCAGCATGTCGGTGCGGGCGCGCAGGGCCTCGTCCGAGAGGGCCTGGATCTCCGGTTCCAGCGCGTTGATCTGCGCGACGCGCGGGCGGTAGCCCTTGACGCGGCGGTCATTCGAGGAGCCGAAAATCTTCTTGGCGATGGAGCCGAGCATCGTGGACCTGCGGACGCGCGAGCCCGCCCACGGGTGAGCGTGGCGGGCCGGCCTGGACGGAGTTGGCCGGGCTTATAGAGGTAAACATCGCCCGGCGCACCTGGAAGGGGCAGCCCTCAACGCATGCCGGTACGGTCACGGTTCCGGCACCGGTGAAATGGCCGCGCTTGCCTTCTCGCCCGACGCGGGCCACCTGTGCCGCGGCGCGACGCCCGGCCGATCCGGCGCGACGCCGAGACGTGAGCCGAGGACTTCGCCCGTATGCCGAACACCGCCCTTCTCCGGCGCGTCAGCGCGCTCGCCGTCATGATCGCGATGCCGGGACTGGCGCTGGCCCAGGCACCCCAGAAGGCCCCGACGCCGGCCGCCAACACGCCGGCGGCCCCCGCCGCGACGCCGGCTGCCGCGCCGAGCGCGGACGCGGTCGTGGCGAGCGTCAATGGCAAGCCGATCACCCAGGGCGACCTCGCCATCGCGGCCGATGACCCGGCCCTGTCGCTGCCCGGCGTCGACGAGGCGCAGAAGAAGAACCTGCTCGTCGACTACATGGTCGACCTCCGCGTCGGTGCGCAGGCCGCCGAGGCCGCCAAGATCGGCGACACGCCGGAGTTCAAGCGCAAGCTCGCCTATTTCCGCGACAAGCTCCTGCTCGACGACTACCTGGAGCAGGAGGCCAAGCGCGCGGTCACGCCCGAGGCGGAGCACGCGATCTACGACCAGACCGTCAAGCTGATGAAGCCCGAGGAGGAGGTGCACGCGCGCCACATCCTGGTGGACAACGAGGCCGAGGCCAAGAAGATCGCCGCGCGCATCAAGGGCGGCGAGGATTTCGCCAAGGTCGCCGCCGAGGCGTCGAAGGACCCGGGCTCGAAGGCCGAGGGCGGCGATCTCGGCTGGTTCACCAAGGAGCGGATGGTGCCCGACTTCGCCAACGCCGCCTTCGCGATGAAGGCCGGCCAGGTCTCCGACCCGATCAAGACCCAGTTCGGCTGGCACGTGATCAAGGTCGAGGAGAAGCGGACCAAGCCGCAGCCAACCTTCGACGAGCTCAAGGAGCAGATCGACCAGCACCTGATCCGCAAGGCGCAGCAGGACATGATCCTGAAGCTCCGCTCGGAGGCCAAGATCGAGCGCGCCGACGCGCCGCCGGCCGCGCAGACCGCACCCGAACCGAAGAAGTAGCGCTCGGCGCCCGACCGGCGCGGCCCCGGGGCCGCGCCCCGTCGTCAGTACGGCCGGTCCGGGACGAGGTAGCTGGACTGCGCCGGGGCCGGCTGGGGCGTGATCCCGAGGGCCGAGAGTTCGGCGCTGCGGCGCCCCTCGGCGATCCTGTCGAGCACCGCGATCAGCAGCCACGGACACGCGATGCCGATGAAGAACGCCATGTGATCCTCCCGCGCCGAACCTCTGGGCCCGCTCGGCTTGGGAGAAGAATAGGCGGGCCGGGCCGCGCCGCAAGCGGCATCCCGGCCGGGATCTCAGATCCAGCCCTGCAGCTCGCGGCGCACCACGTGCTCGATCACCCGCATGCCGAGGTCGCTGTCGTTCAGGCACGGGATGTAGGCGAAGCGCTCGCCGCCATTCTCCTCGAAGTAGTGACGATTCTCGCCGTCGAGTTCCTCGAGGGTCTCCAGGCAATCGGCCGTGAAGCCCGGGGCGACGATCGCCATCCGCTTCACGCCCGACTTCGCGAGCTCCATCACGGTCTCGTCGGTGTAGGGCTTCAGCCACTCCTCGTTGCCGAAGCGCGACTGGAAGGTCACCCGCATCTTCTCCGGCGACAGGCCCAGCGCCTCGCGGATCAGACGCCCGGTCTTGTGGCACTGGCAATGGTAGGGATCGCCCTTGAGCAGGTAGCTCCGCGGCACCCCGTGGAACGAGGTGAGGATCACCTCCGGCTCGAAATCGAGCTTGGCCAGACCCTCGCGGATCGAATCGGCCATGGCGGCGATGTAGACCGGGTCGTCGTGATAGGGCGGCGAGACGCGCACCGTCGGCTGCCAGCGCATGTCCATCAGCGCCCGGAAGGCCTGGTCGCAGGCCGTGGCCGAGGTCGCGGCGGCGTATTGCGGGTAGAGCGGCACCAGCAGGATGCGGTCGCAGCCCTGGTCCAGCAGCGCCTGGATCCGGCCGGCGACCTCGGGCTTGCCGTAGCGCATCGCCCAGTCGACCACCACGGACTCGCCCATCGCGGCCTGGAGGCGCTCGCACTGGCCGCGGGTGATCGTCTTCAGCGGCCCCTCGTTCAGCGCATTGTTCCAGACGCTGGCGTAGTCGCGGCCCTTCGGGCCGGGGCGCTTCGTCAGGATGATCAGGTTGAGCAGCGGCCACCAGATCAGCCGCGGCACCTCGATCACGCGGCGGTCCGACAGGAACTCCTTGAGGTACCGGCGCATCGGCCAGTAGGACGTGCCCTCGGGCGTCCCGAGATTCATCAGGAGCACGCCGACGCGGCCCCAGGCCACCTTCGGGTGGTCGGC
Source organism: Methylobacterium sp. 22177 (assembly GCF_052045615.1). Taxonomy (NCBI): domain Bacteria; kingdom Pseudomonadati; phylum Pseudomonadota; class Alphaproteobacteria; order Hyphomicrobiales; family Methylobacteriaceae; genus Methylobacterium; species Methylobacterium sp. 22177. The sequence goes on from NZ_JBQEPK010000005.1 coordinate 6,776, forward strand.
CGGCAGGGCGTTCGCCGCGGGCTGCAGCGGTGCGAGGGGCCGGCCATTCGCCAGCGCGGCGGGTTCGACGCGTTCGTTCATGGCAGCGTTCCGGCGCCGCGCGCCGAGATCCTTCCTCTGGTTCCGATATCCGGCAGCCGGCGCGGACGCCTCGAGCTTGGCCGGAGCTTAAACCCCGTCGGGTGCGCCCACATGTAGGGTGCGAAGCCGCCCGGCGAAGACCGGACGCGCCATGTCGCACCGCGATAGGCGGGACGCTCGACCCCAGTCCCTAAACACGGGCGGCTCCCGGCCGCAACCGCCGCGCCCGTGACGGTGCTCCCCCGCCCCCTATCTGGCCGCGGAACCCGACCGCGAGAGACCATGACCGACACGCCCGTCGCCGACGCCCTCACCGCCTTCCGCGCCTCGGGTTCGCCCTGGCTGAGCCTGCCCTTCTTCGCCGGCGGGGAGGCCGACGCCGTGGCGGCGCGGGTCGATGCGCGAATCGCCGCGGGCGCCCGCGTCCTGCCGGCGCCGGACCGGATCTTCCGCGCCCTGACAGAGACCCCGCCGCAGGACGTGCGGGCCGTGATCCTCGGCCAGGATCCGTACCCGACCCCGGGCGACGCCAACGGCCTCGCCTTCTCGTTCGTGGGCTCCGGTCGCCTGCCGGCCTCGCTGAAGGTGATCCTGGCGGAGGCGAGCTCCGACCGCGCCGCGGGCGGCGACCTGACGCCCTGGGCGCGGCAGGGCGTGCTCCTGCTCAACAGCGCGCTCACCGTCGAGGCCGGCAAGGCCGGGGCGCATCTGCGTTACGGCTGGGCCGCGCTGACCGACGAGGCGGTGAGCGCCGTGTCGGCGCGGCCCGAGCCCGCGGTGTTTCTGCTCTGGGGGGCCCAGGCGCGGGCCCGGGCCGCGCTGATCGACGCGACCCGCCACGGCGTGTTCGAGAGCGGACACCCCTCGCCGCTCAACCGCGCCCGGGATTTTCCGGGTTCCGACCCGTTCGGCCGGGCCAACCGGTGGCTCGCCGAGCACGGGCGTCGGCCGATCGAGTGGCGCCTCGGCTGAGGCCGGCGTCGATCCGGAGCGCGACCGATCACGGCTTGGCGGGCTCGGCGGGCTTCGCAGGAGCGGCCGGCTCCTGGCCCGCGGGCAGGAGCACGTTCTTGGCCACCGTGCCCTCGGGTCCGTACTCGCCGGCCACCGCGAGGCAGGCCTGGTCGCGGTTCTGCGCCATCTGGTTCGACATCAGCGTGAACATGGTCTGCACCCGGTTGCCGAACGGCCCCCGCGGCTGGACGTCGCCGATCTGCACGTTCTGCTTCGCCAGCAACGCCTCGAACTGGTCGCTGCCGATCCGGTAGCCGCAGACGTTCGAGGCCGCGAAGATGTAGGCGGCGAATTCCAGCGCCCGCGGCGACGGGGCGTTCCGGATCTGCGCCTGCGCCGGCAGGGCCGCGAGCGTGGCGGCGGCGAGGAGAGAGATCCGGGTCGTTGTGGGACGCATGCGCGGCGGTTCCTCGATCGTGGGCGGCCTCTGGCGGGCGGCCTCTGGCGCGCGGGACATAGGCCGGACCCGCGCGCGCGCCAATGCGACCGAAGATGCGGCCCGAGATGCCGACGATTCGCCCGTCGCCGTTCACGGCCCGTTGGCCATGGCGGCAGTCGCCGGCCCGCGCACCGACGAAAATGCGGTCGTTTTTCGGCGGAACGCCGGCGCGTGAGAGAGTGTTAACCTGCTCGCGTCACGCCAGGACCTGCAGTGTGTCCAGATTCAGGCGGTCCGCATCGCATGTACGGCGTCCATTCCCCGGCGGCCTCCATCCCTCTCCCGGCTCGAGACGCCGACCGGCGCGCCCGGCCCGGCGCGCAAGGAGTCGCCAACCCGGAGCGGCGTGTCGGGCCGGCCGTGCCGGTCGCCGCGATCTGTCCGCACCGCTTCTCGCGCTGGGCCTGGGGCGAGGGCCTGCGGGCCGGGCAGACCGTGGCGCTCATGGTGCAGGATCTCGGGCAGGCGGAGGCCATGCGCCTCGGCCTCACCCGTCTCGGCCTGCGCGTCGTCTGCCTCGACTGCGCCGGCCGTGACCGGGCGCTCGCCGACAGCCTCTCCGAGTCGGGCGCCGTGCTGGTGGTCGTCGATGCCGCGCTCGCCGATGCCTATGCCGGCGTGATGGGCCGGCTCGACGCCTATCCCACGCTGTGGTGGAACGGGCCGGGCGCCGACTACGCGAGCCTCGACCTCGCCCTGGCCGAGCAGGCCTGACAGCCGGCTCATCGCGGAGGCCGGGCCGCGGCGCCGTCGCGAACCGGAAAACCGCGTGCTACCGTCCGGCGACGCGACCGGCCCCGCCGCAGGGAGGCCGGCGCCGGGAGACGCCGTTATGACCGCAGCCCTTGCCACGGCCCCCGCCGCCACCCCGGAGGCGCCTGTGCTGCTGCGCAGCGACGCCGACGGCGTCGCGACCCTGACGCTGAACCGGCCGCAGGCCCGCAACGCCCTGTCGATGGCCCTGATGGGCGCGCTCCAGGCGCAGCTCGACGCGATCCGCGCGGATCCGTCCGTGCGGGTCGTGATCCTGCAGGGGGCAGGCCCCGCCTTCTGCGCCGGGCACGACCTCAAGGAGATGCGCGCCGACCCGTCCCGGGAGGCCACCGAGGCGGTGTTCCGCACCTGCGCCCGGCTGATGCTGAGCCTCACGCGCCTGCCGCAACCGGTGATCGCCCGGGTGCACGGGATCGCCACCGCCGCCGGGTGCCAGCTCGTCGCCACCTGCGACCTCGCCGTCTGCGCCGAGACCGCCCGCTTCGCCACGCCGGGGGTGCAGATCGGCCTGTTCTGCTCGACCCCGATGGTCGCCCTGTCGCGGGCCGTGTCGCGCAAGGCCGCCCTGGAGATGCTGCTGGTCGGCGACCCGATCGACGCCGCGGAGGCTCTGCGGATCGGACTCGTGAACCGCGCCGTGCCGGAGGCGGATCTCGACGCGGCGGTGAGCGCCCTCGCGGCCCGGATCGCCGGCAAGGCCCGGCGCGTCCTGGCGATCGGCAAGGAGGCGTTCGGCCGGCAGATCGAGATGAGCCTGGAGGACGCCTACGGTTACACGGCGGAGGTCATGACCCGCAACATGATGATGGCCGACGCGCAGGAGGGGATCGACGCCTTCCTGGGCAAGCGACCGCCCCGCTGGGAGCCGTGAGCCGGCCTCCTGGCGCGATACGACGCAGGCGGTTCTGCGCGGCGCGCGTAGGTGATGGCGCCGCCCTGCTCTAGGATGAGGGCCTGTCCGATCCTGCCGGGCTCGGCGCCGCAACGCGGAACGGCTGATGAGCACCCTCGACCTGCTCGGTCTGACGCTGTCCTTCTACGGCACGATGCCGCCGCCGCGGCCCCCGCGGCCGAACCGCAACGGTGCGACCTGGGCCGCCGCCGTGATCTTCGGAGGCGTCTGCATCGCGACGGTCGGGCCGATGATCACCATCTGGAGCTTCCACCGCCCCTACGCCGAGGCCAAGGCGCGCTGCATCGCCTCCGGCGGCCGGGTCCTGTACGGGGCCCTCGACGGCAGCGGACCCTATCGCTGCGAGCGGCCCGCGGCCGCGGCGGCCATTGCGCATCCGGCCAAGCCGGCGGATTGATCCGCCCGCCGCATGGGCTTTAGGTCGATCCGGCGCCCCTCGACGCGAACCCGGATAGCCGCACCTTGGAAAACGCGATCACCCGCTGGGTCCAGTCGACCGCCCTGATGCGGTCGGATGTCGAGGCCCTGCTCGGCTTCGCGCTGGCGATCGGTGTCACCCTGCACGCCCTGCTGCGCAAGCGCCGGGTCAGCGTGGCGGTGGGCTGGATCGGGCTCGCGTGGCTGTCGCCGATCTTCGGTACCGCCCTGTACCTGACCTTCGGCATCAACCGCGTCTCGCGCCGCGCGCGGCGGCTGCGGACCAAGCCCTCCGACGCGACGCAGCTGCCCGACACCGACGACGCCGTGGTGCCGGAGGCGCTCTGGCCCCTCGACCGGGCGATCCGGCGGATCACCGGCCTGCCGGCCTTCGCCGGCAACACCGTGCAGATGTTCCGCAACGGCGACGCGGCCTACCCGGTGATGCTCGCGGCGATCCGGGAGGCGCGGACCAGCATCGGTCTGTCGAGCTACATCTTCCGGGACGACGCCACCGGCCGCGAGTTCTGCGACGCGCTGGTCGAGGCGCAGGCCCGGGGCGTGAAGGTCCGCGTCATCATCGACGGGATCGGCGGCGGCTACTTCCGGGCGCCGGTCTACCGCCGGCTGACGGCAGCCGGGGTGCCGGCGGCCCTGTTCATGCACTCCGCCCTCCCCTGGCGGATGCCGTTCCTCAACCTGCGCTCGCACAAGAAATTGCTGGTCATCGACGGGCGGATCGCCTTCACCGGCGGCCTCAACATCTCCCACCCGAACCGCGTCGCCCTGAAGCCCGAGCACCCGATCCGCGACACCCATTTCCGGATGACCGGCCCCGTGGTCGAGCAGCTCGCCGCCGCCTTCGCGGCCGACTGGGCTTTCGTGGACGGCGAGATCCTCGACGGCCCCCCGTGGTTCGTCGACCTCGAGCCGTGCGGACCGAGCGTCGCCCGGGCCGTCACATCCGGCCCGGACGCGGACGTCGAGAAGATCGAGCAGGTCATCCTCCAGGCCCTCGCCTGCGCGCGCCGGTCGGTGCGCTTCGTGACGCCCTACTTCCTGCCCGACGAGCTGGTGACCGGCGCGCTCGCCCAGGCCGCGACCCGGGGCATCACCGTCGACGTCATCATCCCGCGGGTCAGCGACCACCCGTACATCGACTGGGCGACCCGGGCGCATCTCGATCCGCTGTTGCGGGCCGGCGTGAACGTCTGGCTCGACGAGCCGCCCTTCGACCATTCCAAGGCGATGGTGGTCGACGACATCTGGTGCTTCGTCGGCAGCGCCAACTGGGACATGCGCAGCTTCCGGCTCAATTTCGAGCTGAACGTCGAGATCATCGACGCGGACCTCGCGGCCCACCTCGACCGGTTCATGCGCGGCAAGATGGAGGCGCGGCTCAGCCGGGAGGATCTCGCCGCGCGCGGCCTGCCGCTCCGTCTGCGCGACGCAGGCGTGCGACTGCTGCTGCCATACCTTTGAACCGGGCGGGCGCGTGCGCCTCCGGCGCCGGGCCGAGATGGACGACGATCGGCCGGTGATCGGAGCGCCCCCGCGGCAGCACCGCGTGCGCGTGGCAGACGAGCCCGCGGGCGAGGCAGCGGTCGAGCCGCAGCGGCAGGACCTCGACCATCGCGTGGGTCGGTTGCCGCGGTCCGACATCGCGGAACCCCGGGATCAGCGCCGGGCCGACGATGTTGTAGTCGCCGAGCACGGCCGCCCGCGGCGGCAGCTCGCTGACGATGCAGCGCAGCTGGCGCCGGTTCAGCATCTGTCCGTGCGAGAGGTGGACATTGGCCACGCCGAACTCGCCGAGGTCGAGGATCTGGCAGACCCGGTGCACGAGGGCGCCGGAGGGGAGTGCGATGACCCGGGGCGGGGCCGTCCAGGGCTTCGGGCTCCACATGGCGAGCCCGTGGATCCGGCCCGGCAGGGGGGCCCAGGCGTAGTGGCCGCCGATCCGGTCCAGCAGGAAGCCGATGGCGCGGGTGGCCTCCTGCATCAGCAGCAGGTCCGGCCTCTCCTGCGCCACGAGGGCGGCGACGTCGTCCACCGCCGCGCCGGTGCGCCGCAGCAGGTTCCAGCTCACGATCTTGAAGGGGTGGTGCGGCCGGTCTGCCGGGCGGATGGGAGTGACGGGTGACGGTGCGGGGTTGGAGCGGGCCGGGCGTGCAGAAGGATTCATCGGGCCGGTCTCGTACCTCAACGCGCGGCGCTCCCGCCACCGCCACGCTCTAACGCGCCCGGAGCCGGGACGTTCGACCGGTGCCGCGCCGTGATCGGGCTTGCAATCGGGCTTGCCGTGATCGGAAAGGGGCCGCGATAGCGGTGCCGCTCGCGGACGCGCCCGGGGCCGATCTCTTCGCCCCACAGCGCATCGCAGGACGGTGCTTGAGGCGGACCCGGTCGGCGGCCTAAGAGCCGGCACGGCGCCGCGCCGGCCGCTCCGCGGACCGCCGCGTGCCGCCATCCACCGATCCCGTCCGGAGGCCATGACGGCGTTCAGCTTCATCCATGCCGCCGACCTGCACCTCGGCAGCCCGCTGGCGGGGCTCGCCGCGCGCGACGCGGATCTGGCCCGTCGCCTCGCCTCGGCGAGTCGGCAGGCCTTCGAGGATCTGGTGAGCCAGGCGATCGAGCGGTCGGTCGCCTTCGTGGTGGTGGCGGGCGACGTCTACGACGGCGACTGGGCCGACACCACGATCGGCCTGTTCTTCGCCCGGCAGGTGGCGCGCCTCGACCGCGCCGGCATCCCGACGATCCTCGTGCGCGGTAACCACGACGCCGAGAGCGTCATCACGCGCTCGATCACGCTGCCGGCCTCCGTGCACGTCTTCCCGACCGCCCGCGCCGGCACCCTGCGCCTCGACGCGCTCCGCGTCGCGGTCCACGGCCGCAGCTTCCAGGGCCGGGCCGTCGAGGAGAACCTCGCGCTGACCTACCCGGCCGCCGTGCCGGGCTGGTTCAACCTCGGGGTCCTGCACACCTCCTGCACCGGCCACGCGGCCCACGAGACCTACGCCCCCTGCTCGGTCGCCGACCTCGCGGCCCGGGGCTACGAGTACTGGGCGCTCGGCCACATCCACGAGTACGCGGAGCTGTCCCGGGATCCCTGGATCGTGTTCCCCGGCAATCTCCAGGGCCGGAGCGTGCGCGAGTGCGGCGAGAAGGGGGCCGTCGTGGTCGACGTCGCCGACGGTCGGGTGACGGGGGTGAGCCGCCTGCCCCTCGACCGGGCGCGGTTCGAGCGCGTCACGGTCGATCTCGGGGCGGTGGCCGACGCGCGCGGCGCCGTCGAGGCCGTCGAGGCGGCGCTTGCGCCCCTGGCGCCGATCGCGGCGCGCCGGCTGCTCCTGGTCCGCGTCCACCTCGCCGGGACGACGCGGGCCCACGACGCCCTCGCGGCCGACCGCGAGTCCCTGACGGCCGAGATCCAGGCGGCCGCGCACCGGCTGCACGAGGACATCTGGCTGGAGCGCCTGAAGATCGAGACCCGCCGCCCGCGCGCCACGGCGGAGCCGACCGGAGCCGCCATCGACCCCGCGGCCCTGCTCGCCGACCTCGACCGCGACCCCGAGTTCCGCGCGCGGGCGAAGGCGGCGCTGGCCGAGATCGGCGGCCGTATGCCGGGGACGGCCGCCGCGGAGGCCGACCTCGACGCGGAGTTCGACGCGCTCTGCGCCGAGGCCGAGGCGCTCGTCCTCGGCCGCCTCGGCGGCCGGCACTGCTGAGGCGCGCGCCCATGGACCCCCGATGCGCCTGATCCGCCTCGCCCTGGAGCGCTACGGCGCCTTCACGGACCGCACCGTCGCGTTCCGGCCGGACGCGCGCCTGCACGTCGTGCTGGGCGCCAACGAGGCCGGCAAGAGCACCGCGCTGGCGGCGGTCACCGACCTGCTGTTCGGCTTCGGGAAGACCACGCCCTACGCCTTCCTGCACGACATGCCGCAGCTGCGCCTCGGCGCGGAGATCGCCGCCGCCGACGGACGCCGGCTGTCCTTCCGGCGCCGGAAGGGCAACAGCCGCACCCTCATCGACGCCGCCGACGCGCCGCTCGCCGACGACGCCCTCGCCCCCTACCTCGGCGGCCTGTCCCGGACGGTGTTCTGCCGGGCCTTCGGGCTCGACGCGGCGAGCCTCCGGGCCGGGGGCCGCGAGATGGTCGACGTCGAGGGCGAGGTCGGCGCGAGCCTGTTCGCGGCGGGCTCCGGCCTGCGCGGCCTCACGGATCTGCAGACGACGCTCGACGCGGAGGCCGACGCCATCTTCGCCCCGCGCCAGGCGAAGCACCGGACCTTCTACCAGGCGCTGGAGCGCCACGAGACGGCCCGGCGGGCGATCCGCGAGCGGGGCCTGCGCGCCGGCGACTGGCGCGCCCTGAACGACGAGATCGCCGCGGCGGCCGCGCAGCTCGAGGCGCTCCGGGCCGAGCAGAAGGCCGGCGCGGTCGCGCGCGCCCGGCTGGAGCGGTTCAAGCGCGTCCGGCCGATCATCGCCGAGATCGACGCGCTGGAGCAGCGCATCGCCGCCGAGACCGACCTCGTCGACGCGGATCCCGCCTGGATCGCCCGTCTCGGGGCCGCCCTGGACGCGTGCCGCGCCGCCGATTCCGAGGCGGAGCGGGCCGAGGCCGCGCTCGACCGGGCCCGCAGCGAGGCCGAATCCGTCCCGGTCGAGCCGGGGCTGACCCACCGGGCGGACGAGATCCTGGCGGCGTTCAGCGGCACCAGGGAGTTCGAGAAGGGCGGCACCGACCTGCCCCGCATCGAGGGCGACGCCCACAAGGTCGGGCTGGAGCTGGAGCGGCTGCGCGCCCGGATCGGCGTGCCCGACCTCGCCGCGCTGGAGGCCCGCCAGCCCCCGGACGCCGCGCGGGCGCGAACCGAGCGGCTGATCCGCGACGGCCGGACCTTGGCGGCCGCCGAGGAGCAGGTCGCCCGCGACCTCGCCGCCGCCCGCGCCGAGCGGGAGCGCCTCGCCCGCGAGGTGGAGGCGGCGGACGCGGCCCGGGATCCGACCCCGCTCCGGGAGGCGCTGAAGCCCCTCGTCCGGCTCCACGAGTGGATCGCGGCCCGCGATACCCTGGACGGCGCGGTCCGCCGGGAGGCGGCGCTGCTGCGCAACCAGGCCGAGCGGCTGTCGCCCCCGGTCCCCGACCTCGCCGCCCTCGTTCGGACGCCCCTGCCCGCCCCCGACACGGTAGCGCGCTACCGTCAGCGCCTGGAGGCCAAGACCCGCGAGCACGAGCGAGCCGCCGACCGGTGCGACACGGCCCGCCGGCAGGTCGCGGTCACCCGGGCGCGGCTGCGGGAGCGCGAGGCCGGCCGGCCCGTCGCCACCCGGGAGCGGCTCGACGCCCTGCGGGCAACCCGCGACGCGGCGTTCGCGCCCCTGCGCGACGCTCTCGCGGCCGGCCGAGCGGCCGCCGTCGCCGAGATCGCGGCCTTCGAGCGTGCGCTCCTCGAGGCCGACCGCGTCGCGGACGAGCGGGCCTCCGACGCCGCCCGGGTCGCCGCCCACGCGGCCGACCTGGAGCGGCTCGCCGCCGAGGAGGCGGAGGCCGCGCAGGCCGACGACGTCCTCGCCGGTCTCGCCGCGGAGATCGCGGCGGGCGAGGCGGCATGGGGCGAGGCCTGGCGGCCCGCCGGCCTCGTGCCCGGGCCGCCGGCCGAGATGGCGGCCTGGCTCGCCGAGGTGGAGAGCCTGATCGAGGCCGAGCAGCGCCTCGCGGCGCAGCGGATCGAGGCCGACCGCCTCCTGGCGCGGATCGAGACCGCGCGGGGGCCCTTGGCCGACCTGCGTACCCGAGCCGGGCTCGACGCCGCACCGGACCTCGAGATCGCCGCCGCGCTGGACGGTCTCGAAGCGCGCATCGCCGCCCTGGCGAGCCGCTGGGAGGCCAATCTGCAGACCGGCGGGCTGCTGCGCGCCGCGGGACTCGCCGTGGAGCGGCTGGAGGCGAGCCTCGCCGAGACCGCTGCCCGTCGCGCCGCGTGGCGGGCGGATTGGGCGGCGGCGCTCCTGCCCCTCGGCCTCGACGGTTCGGCCGGTCCCGAGGAGGCGGAGGGCGCGCTGGAGGCGTGGCGAAGCGTGCCGGACCGGCTGGCGGAACGGGCCGCCCTTCAGCGCCGCTCCGCCGGGATCCGGCGGGACATGGAGGCGTTCCGGTCCACGGCGGCCACCCTGGTCGGGGCCCTGGCGCCCGACCTCGCGGAGGTGTCGTCCGCCGGCGCGATCCGATCGCTCCACGGCCGCCTCGTGGCCGCGCAGGCCCGCGAGGCGCGGCGCGTCGAGCTGGACCGCCGCCGCGACGAGGCCGAGGCGGCCCATCGCGCCGCCGCCGAGGCGCGCGAAGCCGCGCGGGCGACGCTCGTCCGGCAGGTGGCCGAGGTGATGCCGGACCTCGCCGCGGCACCGACGCCGGAGATCGACCGGCTGTTCGGCCGCCTCAGCGCGCGGGAGGCGCTGCGCGCCGAGCGTCTGCGGCTCCGCGGCACCCTCGCGGGCGCGGCCGACGGGCTTCCCGAGGCCGAGCTGCGCGCCGGCCTGGAGACCTTGTCCCCGGAGGCGATTGAGGCGGAGCTGGCGCGGCTGTCGCTCGAGGCCGATGAGCAGGCCGAGCGCGGCCAGGTCATCTTCGCGGACCGCGACCGGGCGGAGCGGCGGCGTGCGGAGCTCGAGGGCGGCACCGGCGCCGAGCTGGCCCTCGCGGAGCGCAAGGCCGCGGAGGCGGATCTCCAGGCGGCGGCCCGGTCCTGGGCCGTGCTGCGGCTCGCCGGGCTGATGCTCGGGCAGGCCGTGGCCCGCCACCGCGCGGGGCAGCAGGATCCGCTCGTCACCCGGGCGGGCGCGCTGTTCAGCGCGCTGACCGGCGGCGCGTTCTCCGGCCTGGCGCAGATCTACGACGAGGCAGACACGCCGAAGCTCGCCGGGCAGCGTGCCGGGGGCGGCACGGTCGCGATCGAGGGCATGAGCGAGGGCACCCGCGACCAGCTCTATCTCGCCCTGCGGCTGGCCTATCTGGAGGATTACGCCGGTCGCGCCGAGCCGGCCCCGTTCATCGGCGACGACCTGTTCTCGACCTTCGACGAGACCCGGACCGGGTACGGTCTGGACGCGCTGGCCGCGATCGGCACCCGCGTCCAGCCGATCCTGTTCACGCACCACCGCCACGTCGCGGACATCGCCCGCGACCGGCTCGGCGACTCCGTCGACGTGGTGACGCTCTAGGGGGGCTGGCGGAGGGGGCCGATCCGCCCCCTCCCCGTCCGCAGCCGCTCAGGCGCCCGCGCCCCCGAGATAGCGCGCCTCCAGGTGGGCCCGGAACGCCGCCGTGCCAAGCTTCGTCCCGGTGGCGCGGGTGAGCAGGTCGTCGGTGTCGAGCAGGCTCCCCACCGCGTGCACGTGCGCGCGGAGCCAGTCCCGCAAGGGTCCGAAGTCGCCCTGCGCGAGGCAGCCCGGCAGCGCGGGCTCGGCCGTGCGGGCCGCCCGGAACAGCTGCGCGGCCGCCAGGGCGCCGAGCGTGTAGGTCGGGAAATAGCCGAACGCGCCGCTCGGCCAGTGGATGTCCTGGAGGCAGCCGACCCGGTCGTCCGGCACGGTGAGCCCGAGCAGATCGCGCAGCCCGTCGTTGAACGCCCCCGGCAAGTCGCGCACCGGAAGGTCGCCCGCGATCATCGCGGTCTCCAGCCGGTAGCGCAGGAGGATGTGGGCCGGGTAGGTCGCCTCGTCGGCATCCACCCGGATGAAGCCCGGCGCGACCCGGGTGTTGAGCGCGTGAAGGTTCTCCGGCGACCATTCGGGCCCGGATCGCCCGAACGCCGCCTGCAGGAGCGGCGCCAGGAAGGTGAAGAACTCCCGGCTCCGGCAGGCCTGCATCTCGACGATGAGCGACTGGCTCTCGTGCAGGCTCATCCCGCGCGCCGCGCCGACCGGCTGGTTCCGCCACGCCGCCGGCCGGCCCTGCTCGTAGAGGGCGTGCCCGGTCTCGTGGAGAACGCCCATCAGCGACCGGCCGAAATCGGCCGCGTCGTAGCGGGTGGTGATCCGCACGTCGTCGGTGGCGCCGCCGCAGAACGGGTGCAGGCTGATGTCGAGCCGGCCACGGGTGAAGTCGAAGCCCACCGCCTTCATCAGCGTCAGGCCGAGGTCGCGCTGCACCGTCACGTCGAACGGCCCGTCGAGCGGGAGCGGCGCCGGCCGGGACGCCTGGATCTCCCGGGCGCGGGCGATCAGGTCCGGCAGCCAGCCGGTCAGGTCCGCGAAGAGCGGGTCGATGGTCGCCCGGCGCATGCCGGGGTCGTAGCTGTCGAGCAGCGCGTCGTAGGGATCAAGGCCGAGGGCCGCGCCCTTCGCCTGGCCGATCTCCCGCTGGAGCCGCAGCACCTCGGCGAGGTGGGGTTCGAGGCGGGCGAAGTCGGCGTCGCGCCGCGCCTCGCGCCAGACCATCTCGGAGCGGGACACGGCGCGGGAGCTCGCCTCGACGAGGTCGCGGGGCACCGCGGTGGCGTGGGCCTGGGCGCGGCGCATCTCCCGCAGGTTGGCGGCGGCCCAGGGTTCGAGGTTCCCGGCCTGCTCGGCCGCCGCCAGTTCCTCGGCGGCCTCGGGGGCGGTGAGCATCCCGTGGGCGAGCCCGCGCAGGATCGCGAGCTGGTCGCCGCGGGCCTCGGCGGCACCCTCCGGCATCAGGGTCTGCGCGTCCCAGCCGAGGATCCCGGCCGCGCCCTCGAGGGCGGCGAGCCGGGCGAAGCGCTGTTCGAGGGTCTGATAGGCGGTCATGCGGTCTCCGTCGGAAAGGTCTCGCGGCGCGACGCTGCGGCTCTCACCCCGCTTGAAGCATCTCCAGTTCCAGCCAGCGGTCCTCCGCCTGCGACAGCTCGGTCTCGGCCTGGGCCAGCATGGTCGAGGCCTTGTCGAACCGCGCCGGGTCGCGGGCGTAGAGCTCGGGGTCGGCGAGGATCGTCCGGAGCTGGGCGATCGCCGCCTCCAGCTTCTCGATGCGGGCCGGCAGGGTCTTCAACTCGTGCTGGTCCTTGAAGCCGAGCTTGGGCTTGCCCGACGGCTGGGCCGCCGGAGCGGCGCGCTCGCGCGGCTCCTTGGTCTTCGGCGCGACGGTGCGCGCCTCGACGCCCTGCCCGCGCTGGACCAGCATGTCGCTGTAGCCGCCGGCATACTCGACCCACCGGCCGGCGCCCTCGGAGACCAGCACGCTGCCGACCACGCGGTCGAGGAAGTCGCGGTCGTGGCTGACCAGGATCAGCGTGCCCTGGTAGTCGCCCAGCATCTCCTGGAGCAGGTCGAGGGTCTCGAGGTCGAGGTCGTTGGTCGGCTCGTCGAGGACGAGGAGGTTGGCCGGCTGGGCCAGGGCCCGGGCGATCAGCAGCCGGTTGCGCTCGCCGCCGGACAGCACCGAGACCGGCGTGCGGGCCTGCTCGGGCGTGAACAGGAAGTCCTTGAGGTAGCCGATCACGTGGCGGCTCTGTCCGTTCACCGTGACACTGTCGCCGCGACCGCCGGTCAGCACGTCGGTGACGGTCATCCCGGGCTCCAGCACGGCGCGGGCCTGATCGAGCACCACCGGCAGCAGGTTCGTACCGAGCACGACCTGCCCGGCATCCGGCGCGAGCCGGCCCATGAGCAGGTTGATCAGGGTGCTCTTGCCCGCGCCGTTCGCCCCGACGATGCCGAGCCGGTCGCCCCGCATCACCCGCAGGGACAGGCCGTCGACGATCTTGCGCTCGCCGTAGCTCTTCGCGATGTCGCGGGCCTCGACGACGAGGCTTCCCGAGGATTCCGCGTCGGAGGCCTGCATGCTGACGCTGCCCACCGGGCGACGCACCTCGCGGCGGTTCTTGCGCAGCTCGTGCAGGTTGCCGAGCCGGCGGACATTGCGCTTGCGCCGCGCGGTGACCCCGTAGCGCAGCCAGTGCTCCTCGGCGGCGATCTTGCGGTCGAGCTTGTGCTGGTCCCGCTCCTCCTCCTCGAAGAAGGCGTCGCGCCACGCCTCGAAGCTGGAGAAGCCCTGGTCGATCCGGCGCGTCTCGCCGCGGTCGAGCCAGATCGTGGCCCGGGACAGCGCCGAGAGGAAGCGCCGGTCGTGGCTGATGAGTACGAGGGCCGCGCGGGTGCCCTTCAGCTCCGTCTCGAGCCACTCGATCGCCGGCAGGTCGAGGTGGTTGGTGGGCTCGTCGAGGAGCAGCACGTCGGGCTCCGGAGCGAGCGCCTGCGCCAGCGCGGTGCGGCGTCCCTCGCCGCCGGAGAGCTTGCTCGGATCCTCCGCGCCGGTCAGGCCGAGGCTCTCCAGCAGGTAGCGGGCGCGGTGGGTCGATTCGCCTGGCGGCAGGCCGGCCTCGACGAAGTCCAGGGTCGTGGAGAAGCCCGTGAAGTCGGGTTCCTGCGCGAGGTAGCGGATCGTCGTGCCGGGCTGGACGAATCGCCGGCCCCGGTCGGGCTCCGCGAGGCCCGCGGCGATCTTCATGAGCGTCGACTTCCCGGACCCGTTCCGGCCGACGAGGCAGGTGCGCTCGCCCGGCGCGATGGCGAGGCTCGCGCTCGTGATCAGCGGCGTGCCGCCGAAGGTGAGCGCGACGTCCTGGAGGGTGAGGAGCGGGGGAGCGGCCATGGGCCGGCTTATGGCAGCGTGGGGCGGCCTGTTCAAACGGCGCCGCCCCCGTCGATCGACTCCCGGTCAGGCGATCGGGTTGGCCGGTCCCGTCGGCGGGCTGATCTCCGGCGCGCCCGGATCGTTGACCGGGACCTCGGGCGGATGGACGCCCGGCGCCTCGGCCGGGGTGTTCCCGGGGATTTCCGGTCCGGGCGGCTGCGTCGGGGCCTGCGGCGGATCGTAGGGCCGGTCCGGCACGGGCGCCGGCTGCGGCGGAACCTCGGGGACCTGCCCCGGGTCGGCGAGCGTGAAATCGGGCACCGTTATCCTCCGCGAGACCGACGGTGCAGATCCGCACCGTTTCCGCGGAAACAAGGTCCGGCCGATCCGGTTCCGAGCCCTACTTCTTCGTCAGCAGGAGATTGCCCTCCTTGCTCGCCACCTTCTGGATCTTCTCGGCGAACAGGGCGAGCAGGAAAGGCAGCTTCACTTCGAGACGGACGCTCTCCGCGCCCACGTCGATCGTGCCGGCGATCTTCTGCGCCACCGCGGACACACCGAAATCGAGGCGGTCTCCCGTCCAGGCGAGCTGGTCCACCGTGATACCGCTCTTGGCCAGGAAGGCCCGCGCCTGATCCGTGCCGTGCTCGAGGCGCCGCTTGGCCTCGTCGCGGCCGAGGTCGTGCGGGATGTCGACGATGAGGGGCTTGGGCATGGGCGGGTGATCCGAGCTGAACCCGGCAGCAGATGGTGCGTCCGGGTCCGGCAGACAACGCCCCGGAGGCCGCCCCGCCCGCGCGGAGCGGGAGCGGGCCGGGGCGTGGAATACCCCTGAGGGCTCAGTGCACGACCTGCAGCGACACGTAGGTCGTGCCGCCCATGCCGAGGGCGCGGGCGGAGCCGCGCGACAGATCGATGATGCGGCCGCGCACGAAGGGGCCGCGGTCGTTGATGCGGACGACGACCGAGCGGCCGGTCCGCTTGTTCTCGACGCGGACCCGGGTTCCGAACGGCAGGCTGCGATGGGCGGCGGTCAGTCCGTTGGGGTTGAAACGCTCGCCGTTGGCGGTGCGATGGCCGCTCCCGTACCAGGAGGCCGCTCCGCTCTGCGCGGCGGCCGGGAGGCTTGTTCCGACGACGGTGGACAGCATTCCAAGTGAGACAACGAGCTTACCGAAACCAAACGACATTCTCGACGCATTCCCTTTGTTTTTGTCGGGGCGGCGCCAGTCGTGTCCGAAATCGGCCGGAATATGGCAGGCGTTTTCCGGTCGCTGGGGTCATATTTTGGCCGATTTCGTGCTGGTCATGCTGATTACATGAGGGCTTATTTCAGCTTATTTGCGCTCTTGTTGCGGGTGATGCATTGGCGCGTCGTTCCGTGTATTCACCAAGAACTGCCCATGTCGGCCCGCGAAGCCGCAGAATAGGATATCATTCTTAAGCCCTGCGCCGGGTGTGACCCTGCGTCCCGCTGAGGTGGAAGCGGCGGGTGCCGGGCTGCCCGCTGACGACGATGATTGTCGTGCGCGGCTGTTGCCGAAGGATAGGCCGCCGCGGCGGCGCGCGGCCCGCAACGATAGAGTGTTGTCGCCTGGTCGCGGAGGCGCGGTGCGGCGCAGTAACGGTTGCTTAACCTGTCGGATCCTTGTCCGAGCGCCCGGTCGGCAAAATCTGCAGCCCCAGAACGGGACGCGCCGGACGCGAATTCGACAACGTGACCTTTACCGTACCCGGCGCATGGTCTGCAGGTCAGTCGCGTAACCGGTGTTTGCCATGGCTTCCCCGCGTACCGTGGCTGCCGACGCCGTCGCCCGGAAACAGGTCTCGCGTGCCGGGCGGCCCGCGTCGGCGCCACGGATGGGTCTCGTACCCGCCCAGCGTTCCCTGCCCCTCGACCAGGTTCTCGTCGGGGACTGCATCGCGGCCATGAACGCCCTGCCGGCGTCGAGCGTCGACTGCGTGTTCGCCGATCCGCCCTACAATCTCCAGCTCGGCGACGCCGGCCTCCTGCGCCCGGACCAGAGTCGCGTCGACGCGGTCGACGACGACTGGGACAAGTTCGCGACCTTCGAGGCCTACGACAGCTTCACCCGGGACTGGCTCTCCGCCTGCCGGCGCGTGATGAAGCCGAACGCGACCCTCTGGGTGATCGGGTCGTACCACAACATCTTCCGGGTCGGGAGCGCGTTGCAGGATCTCGGTTACTGGATCCTCAACGACATCGTCTGGCGCAAGGCCAACCCGATGCCGAACTTCCGCGGCAAGCGCTTCACCAACGCCCACGAGACCCTGATCTGGGCCTCGCGCTCGGCCGACTCGAAGGGCTACACCTTCCATTACGAGGCGCTGAAAGGGGGCAACGAGGACCTCCAGATGCGCTCGGACTGGTTCATCCCCCTCTGCACCGGCGAGGAGCGGCTGAAGGATGCGGAGGGCCGCAAGGTCCACCCGACCCAGAAGCCCGAGGCCCTGCTCGCCCGGACGCTGCTCGCGGCGACCAATCCCGGCGACGTGGTGCTCGACCCGTTCTTCGGCACCGGCACCACCGGCGCCGTCGCCAAGCGCCTCGGCCGCCGCTTCATCGGCATCGAGCGCGAGGCGACCTACGCCGAGGCCGCCCGGGAGCGGATCGCCGCCGTGGAGACCCTGTCGAGGGCCGCCCTCATGGTGGCGCCGACCAAGCGCGCCGAGCCGCGGGTGCCGTTCCTGTCGGTGATCGAGGCGGGCCACATCCGCCCCGGCGAGACCGTGACCGACGAGCGCCGCCGGTTCCGCGCCACGGTGCGCCCGGACGGCCAGCTCGACAACGGCCTCGTCATCGGCTCGATCCACAAGATCGGCGCGCTGGTGCAGGGCCTTCCGGCCTGCAACGGCTGGACCTTCTGGCACGTGGAGCGCGGCGGCAAGCCGATGGTGATCGACACCTTCCGGGCCGGTCTCCGCCAGGCGATGGCGAACGGCTGACGCGCCGCCGTCTCTGCGAGCGCGGCGAAGCGAGCCGGTCGCGCGACGTCTCGAGGCCTCGCGCTGCCCTGGGTCGCTTCGCTGCGCTCGCGATGACGGTCGTCCTACCGCTTCCGGACCGGCCCCGGCCGCCGCGGCGATGACCGGGCCCGCGCCGGTGCGGGTGATGGCTCGACCTCCCCGTCGAACAACTCGTCCGCCTCGGGCGGCGGCGCCGGCGGCGCCTTCGGCTGAGGCTTGGGGACGGCGCGCACGCGCGGACGCGGCTCGGGATCCGGCATCGAGACCGGCGCCTCCATCGCCGCCAGCAGCGGCATCGGCGGCGGTTCCTTCCTGGGCCGCCCGCGCGGCTTCTTCTCGGGCTCCGGCTTCGGGTCGAAGGCGTGCGCCAGGACCTTGCGCATGAGGCCGGGCAGCGGCTCGTCGTCGAGGGCGCTGCGCGGCGTGAAGCGGGTGCCGGCCGGAGCCGGTGTCGCCAGCGCGACGCGGGCCACGAAGACCGTCAGCTCCAGGGGGAAGTGCGTGAAGCCGTGGCGGACCAGCCCCGGGAGCCGCTTCCACCGCGCGTCGAGCGGCGCGTCCAGCAGGGCGGCGGCGACGTCGTAATCCGGCTCCCAGGCGCTCCCCGGCGGCTCGGCCATGTTGCCGAGCAGACCCTCGGGCGGGCGTGTCCGCAGCAGCACCGCCTCGTCGCCGCTGCGGATCGCCACGAAGGCGGCGCCGCGGCGGAGCGCCCCCTTGGCGACCTTGATCTTGCGCGGGAAGCTCTCCTGCGTGCCGAGCGACCGGGCGCGGCAGGGCCGCATCCACGGGCAGAGCGCGCAGGCGGGGCGCTTGGGCGTGCAGATCGTCGCGCCGAGATCCATCAGCGCCTGGGCGAAGTCGCCCGGCCTGTCCGTCGGCACGAGCGCCTGCGTCAGGCGGCGGATCTCCGGCCGGCTCCCCGGGAGCGGGGCCTCCACCGCGTAGGCGCGGCTCAGGACCCGCTCGACATTGCCGTCGACGGCCGCCTCTTGCCGGTCGAAGGCGATCGCGGCGATCGCGCCGGCCGTGTAGGCGCCGATTCCCGGGAGCTTGCGCAGGCCCTCGGCGGTGTCGGGGAAGCGCCCGCCGGCCGCCGCGACCGTTCTGGCGCAGGCGTGGAGGTTGCGGGCCCGGGAGTAGTAGCCGAGGCCGGCCCAGGCGGACATCACCGCCTCCTCGGGGGCCTCGGCGAGGGCGAAGACGTCGGGAAAGCGCGTCAGGAAGCGCTCGAAGTACGGCCGCACCGCCGCGATGGTGGTCTGCTGCAGCATCACCTCGGACAGCCAAACCCGGTAGGGATCCGGGGCCGCGCCGGCGAGCGCCCGCCAGGGCAGCACCCGCCGATGCCGGTCGTACCAGGCGAGCAGGTCGTCGGCGCGCGGTCCGGGACCGGCTTCAGGATCCGTGGCTGTGCGAGGCGGCATGGGCAGGTCGACAGGGGTCGCGCTGAATAGCCGGAGCGCCGCGGCGATCATAGGGCGTCGAAAGCGCCGGCGCGTGCTCCCTTCGTCAACCATCCTGCGCTAACCTTCGCGGATCCACAGGGCCGGAACCACCATGGCGCGCGTCAAACCGCTGGCCGAGCTGATCGAGAGTTGCATCGGGCCGGCCTTCGCGGCGCAGGGATTCGCCTCGACCGACATCCTGGCCGCCTGGCCGGAGATCGTCGGCGAGCGGCTGGCCCGCTACTGCCGGCCGTCCAAGCTGGAATGGCCGAAGCGCCGCCGGAGCGAGTCCGCCACGCCCGAATCCGGCACGCTGGTCGTGCGCGTCGAGGGCGTCTTCGCGCTCGAGTTGCAGCATCTCGCGCCGGTGGTGATCCAGCGGATCAACGCCCATTACGGCTGGGCCTGCGTCTCCCGGATCGTGCTGCAGCAGGACCGGGTCGGGCGCGCCGGCCGGGCGCCCGCGCGCGCGCGCGTCGATCCGGCCGCCGCCGTCGAGGTCCAGCGCGCCGTGGCGGGGATCGTCGATGACGGCCTGCGCGCCGCCCTCGACCGCCTCGGCACCGCCGCCGTGGCGACGCGTCCGGAGCGGTGAACGGTCGATTCGGTCACCTTGCCAGGACGGTCGCGCCCGAGTACCGGCATCCGGACGCCACGACTGATCAATCCGGCGGAGCCTGCCCGATGACGACGCGACGCGACGCTCTCAAGTTCTCCGGCCTCGCCCTCGGCGCCGGCCTCGCCCTGCCCTATCTCGGGCGGCCTGCCCAGGCGCAGAATTCCGAGATGGCGGCCCTGCTGCAGCCGGGCCCGCTCGGCGACGTCTGGCTGGGCCCGGCGGACGCGAAGTGCACGATCATCGAGTACGCCTCGATGACCTGCTCGCACTGCGCCGCCTTCCACCGGAACACGTGGCCGACCCTCAAGGAACGCTACATCGACACCGGCAAGGTGCGGTTCACCCTGCGCGAATTTCCCCTCGACCCGCTGGCCACCGCGGCCTTCATGCTCGCGCGCTGCCAGGGCGATTCCAAGTACTACCCGATCACCGACCTGCTGTTCGACCAGCAGGCGGCCTGGGCCTTCACGCCGAAGCCCGTGGACGCGCTGGAGCAGATGCTCCGGCAGGCGGGCTACAACAAGCAGACCTTCGAGGCCTGCCTGAAGGACCAGAAGATCTACAGCGCGGTCAACGCCGTGAAGCAGCGCGGCCTCGACGTCTTCAAGGTGGATTCGACCCCGACCTTCTTCATCAACGGCGAGCGCTACACCGGCGAGATGACCGTGGAGGGCATGGAGAAGGTGATCAAGCCGATCATCGGCGCCTGATCGACCGGTCGGAGCCTCGTGCGCGGCGCGGCTCCGGCGCATCGCCCGAAGTTGGAATACCAAACTGAAATCAATTACTTACGGTGTATGGGGTTCGCCTTGACACTCAAGATAGGCGAAACTATGGTGCGCCCCGCTTGCTGGGGGTGTCCAGCCGGTTCCACAGCCTCCCGCCCGATGAGTTTTGAGCCGTGAACGGCGACGATCCGAGGGACGGGAAAGGGACCGAGCAGACGCCGACGGACAGCGAACTCTCCGCGAGGCTCAGACGTCTCGAGACGCAGATCGAACGGAAGCGGCCGCAGGCCGCTCCCGATCCTTCCACGCGCCCTCGGAACGGCGGGCCATCCTCGCTGGGCCAGGCCATGACGCTCTCCACGGAGTTCGTCGCGGGCGTGATCGCGGGGGGCATACTCGGCTGGATCGTCGATCATGTCTTCGGGACGAAGCCCTGGGGCCTGATCGTCCTCCTGATGCTGGGGTTCGTCGCGGGGGTCTACAACGTGATGCGGGTGTCGGGTTTCGCCGGCGCGCGTCCGGGACGGCGCGATCGGCAGGAGCCATAAGGCGCGCCGGTCAGTGGGGAATGTGGGGCGGCCGACACCCGTCGGCGCGCCGGACAAGAAGGGCGGAAGCGGGAATGGCGGTCACGATCGACCCGATCCATCAGTTCGAGCTGAAGCCGCTCGTTTCGCTGGGCCATATCGGCCACCAGCAGCTCGCGTTCACGCAGTCGGCCCTCTACATGTTCGCCGCCGTCGGTGTGATCGCGCTCATCACCATCGTGGCGACCGCGTCCCGCTCGATCGTTCCGGGCCGCATGCAGTCGCTGGCCGAGATCTTCTACGAGTTCATCGCCGACACCGTGCACCAGGCGACGGGCGACGGCGGCAAGCGGTTCATGCCGCTCGTGTTCTCGCTGTTCATGTTCGTGCTCGTCCTGAACCTGTTCGGGATGATCCCCTACGCCTTCGCGGTGACCAGCCACCTGATCATCACCTTCGGCCTCGCGGCGCTGGTGATCTCCACCGTGGTGATCTTCGGCGTGATGAAGCACGGCACCCACTTCTTCGGCCTGTTCGTGCCGTCGGGCGTGCCGAAGCCGCTCCTCGCGATCCTGGTGCCGATCGAGGTGATCTCGTTCATCTCGCGCCCGATCAGCCTGTCGGTCCGTCTGTTCGCCAACATGCTGGCCGGCCACATCGCGATGAAGATCTTCGCCTTCTTCGTGGTTCAGCTCCTTCTCGCGGGCGCCTGGAGCGTGCTATCGCCGCTCCCGCTGTTCCTGACGATCGCGCTGACCGCTCTCGAGTTCCTCGTTGCGGCGCTTCAGGCCTACGTCTTCGCGACGCTGACGGCGATCTACCTCAACGACGCCCTTCACCCCGGCCACTGATCGGCCGGCTCCACCCGCCGCAAACGTCATCGCACGTTTCGATCTGAAGAGACCTCAGGAGTTACCATGGATCCCGTCGCTGCGAAGTACATCGGCGCCGGCCTCGCCTGCCTCGGCATGGCGGGTGCGGGCATCGGCCTCGGCAACCTGTTCGGTCAGTTCCTCGCCGGCGCCCTTCGCAACCCGTCCGCGGCCGACGGCCAGCGCGCCACCCTGCTCCTGGGCTTCGCCCTCACCGAGGCGCTCGGCATCTTCTCGCTGCTGATCGCGCTGCTGCTGCTCTTCGCCGTCTGATCGGCGCCGGAGCCCGCGGTCCCCGCGGTCTCCTCCCGGGCTCCGGCCCGATGAACGGGTGGACGCTCCCGCGACGGGGCGTCCGCCTTCGTCCGTCACCGCGCCGGCGGTGGCCTCAGCGAACGGTGTCAGTGTAGCGGTCTCATGGCGCAGCCCAATCCCCTCACCACGCCGCCCCCGGGCGCCGACACGCAGGTCGTGCCGGGCCATGTCGAGCATACGGAAGCGCATTCGGGCGCCTTCCCGCCCTTCGAGACCTCGGGCTTCCTGGCGCAGCTGATCTGGCTCGCCCTGGCCTTCGGGCTCCTCTACTACCTGATGGACAAGATCGCGCTGCCGCGGATCCAGTCGATCCTGCACGCCCGCGCCGAGCGCCTGCGTGCCGATCTGGACCAGGCGCAGGCGATGAAGGCCGAGGCGGACGCCGCCGGCGTGGCCTTCGAGACCGCCCTCCGGGATGCCCAGGGCAAGGCGCGCGACATCGCGCAGACCACCCGGAACGAGCTGGCCGCCGAGGCCGAGACCAAGCGCAAGGCGCTGGAGGACGAGCTGAACGCCAAGCTCTCCGCCTCCGAGGCGACGATCCGCACGCGGACCGAGGCCGCCATGGGCAACGTCCGCACCATCGCGGGCGAAGCCGCGTCGGCGATCGTCGAGCGTCTGACCGGGCAGGCCCCGGACCGGACGAGCCTCGACCGCGCCCTCGACGCCACCGCACACTGACGGGATCCCACGATGCTGCTCGAAGCCGAATTCTGGGTCGCCGTCGCGTTCTTCATCTTCATGGGCATCGCCTGGAAGGTCGGCGCCTTCTCGGCGATGACCAAGGGCCTGGACGGCCGCGCCAACCGCGTCCGCCACGAGCTCGACGAGGCCAAGCGCCTGCGCGAGGAGGCCGCCGCCGTGCTGGCCGACTACAAGCGCCGCCGCGCCGAGGCCGAGAAGGAGGCCGAGGCGATCGTCGCCGGTGCCCGCGAGGAGGCCGAGCGCGCCGCCGAGGAGGGTCACCGCAAGCTGGACGATTTCCTCGCCCGCCGCACCAAGGCCGCCGAGACCAAGATCGCTCAGGCCGAGGCCCAGGCCGAGGCTCAGGTCCGCGCCGCCGCCGCGGAGGCTGCCGTGAAGGTCTCCGAGACGATCCTGCGCGAGCGGATGCAGGGCGACGCCGCCCAGAACCTGATCCGCGCGAGCCTCGGCGAGGTGCGGACCCGCATGCGCTCCTGAACCGGACGCAGCGCCGCGACGTTCGAGAAAGCCGCCTCCGGGCGGCTTTTTTCATGGGCGACGGCCCTCCCGGCGCGCGCCGATGCGGTCTCCGCCGGCGCCGGGTCGGGGGACGCGCCGCGCAAGAGGTGCTGCCGACGACGGGCGGGATCGGCGCGGCCCGCGGCGAACACCGAGGCCGTGACCGGCGTTCCCGATCGGTGAGGATGCGGAGACGTCATGGCGGAGAGACCACGGATCGTGATCGTCGGCGGCGGCGTCGCCGGGATCGAGGTGGCCACGAGCCTCGGACGCGGCGGGCGGGCCGACGTCACCCTCGCCGATCGCAGCCTCTCGCATGTCTGGAAGCCGATGCTGCACACCTTCGCGGCCGGCACCGCCCGGGCCGACCGGCAGAAGGTGGACTTCTTCGCCCAGGCGCGCCGCAACGGCTTCCGCTTCCAGCCCGGCGCCCTCGTCGGCATCGACCGGCAGGCCAGGCGCGTCCGGCTCGCGGTCGAGGCCGCGGAGGGGCTCCCGGAGGTGGAGCGCGCCTACGACCTGCTGGTGCTCGCCATCGGCAGCCGCGCCAACGATTTCGGCACGCCGGGCGTGTCCGAGCATTGCCTGACGATCGACGATCTGACCGAGGCCGAGCACTTCCACCAACAGCTGCGGTGCCATCTCCTGGCCCGGCTCGACGGCGGCGGTCTGCTGCAGATCGCCATCGTGGGCGGCGGTGCGACCGGTGTCGAGCTGGCCGCCGAGCTCAAGCACGCCATCAACCTCCTCGCCGACTACGGCTCGCCCGACCTGCCGGGGCGCCTGCGCCTGACGCTGATCGAGAGCGGGCCGCGCCTGCTGCCGGCCTTCCCCGACAAGGTCTCCCGCGCCGCCGCCCGCACGCTGTCGGATCTCGACGTGGAGGTCCGGACCGGCGCGACGGTGACGGCGGCGGACGCGCAGGGATTCGTCCTGAAGGACGGCAGCCGCATCCCGGCCGGGCTGCAGGTCTGGGCCGCCGGCGTGAAGGCGCCGGACGTGCTCGCCGGCCTCGACGGCCTGGAGCGCTCCCGGACCGGGCAGCTCGTCGTCCGCCCGGACCTGCGCACGACCCGGGATCCGGCCATCGTCGCCCTCGGCGACTGTTCAAGCCTCACCGATCCCCGGACCGGCCGACCGGTACCGGCGACCGCGCAGGCCGCCCGCCAGGAGGCGCAGCACCTCGCGCGGCATCTCGGCCGCGCGCTGGCGCGCGGGGACGGGACGGCCTCGGACCTACCGCCGTTCCACTACGTCGAGAAGGGCGCGATCGTCTCGCTGGCCGACTTCAACGGCTGGGGAACCCTCGGCCGCTACACCTTCGGCGGCGGGCACCTCAACGGGCTCTCGGCGCGGCTGACGCACGACCTCCTGTACCGGCAGCACCAGATCGGGCTCTACGGGGCGCTGCGCGGGACGATGACGTGGGTCCTCGACGATCTCGACCACCTGATCAGCCCGCCGGTGCGGCTCGACTGAGGCGGCCGGCGCGGATCCGGGGTCGCGGGGGCCGCGCCGTGCCGGCAGCGGCTCGCGCCGGCGATCCGCGTCCCGCGGCCTCAATCCGGCCGTTCGCCCTCCACCGCCTTGGTCTCCTCGACCTCGGGGGCGACCTGCCCGTAGTTCAGCACCGCCACCAGCGTCACGCCGCCGAAGGTGTTGCCGAGGAGGGTCGGCAGGAAGAACTTCACCGCGTAGTCGTGCAGCGACGCGGCGTCCGTGACCACGAGGTAGAAGGCCTCGACGGAGCCGGCCACGATGTGGGCGAGGCTGCAGAGCGCGACCAGCCACGTCATCAGGAGGATCACGAACGGCGCCGCGCTGGCGGTGGCCGGCAGGAACCAGACCATCAGGGCGATCATCCACCCGGCGAAGACGGCCTTGATGAAGGTCACCCAGAAGCCGTGCGCGATGGCGTCGTGGCTGATCTCCGCGAAGGCCCTGAGGACCGGCGGCTCGAAGGCGCCCGAATAGGCCAGCAGCGCCGCGATCGCGAGCGTTCCCAGGATGTTGCCCGACAGCACGATCATCCAGAGCCGGATGACACGGACAGCCGTCTTCACGGAGCGGTCGTGCAGCAGCGGCAGGATCGGCGTGATGGTGTTCTCGGTGAAGAGCTGCTGGCGCCCGAGAACGACGACCAGGAAGCCGACCGCGTAGCCCATCGAGCTGACGATCTTGGCCCAGTCGGTTTCCGGCAGGTGGCTGCGCAGGACGCCGGGTACGATCAGCGACAGGGCGATGCTGAGGCCGGCGGAGAACGCCGAGAGGAACAGCGCGAGGCCGTGGCGCCGCAACTCCTCGTCGCCCTCGAGACGTATGACCTCGTGCAGCACGTAGGCGTCGGGCCTGCCGATCTCGGAGACTTCCTTCAGCAGTTCGTCCCGCCGCGCCTCGGGATTGGCCCGCTTGTCCTTGTCCCGCACCATCCGACAGCTCCGCTACGCAACCCGATCGATCGGATGGGACAAGTCAGGCCGAGAGCCGCGCCAGCAGCGCCTCGACGGCGCTCCGCGCCTCGGCCAGGGCTTCGCGATCCCGGCTGCGCACGACGATCCGGTTGCGGAAGCCCTCCGGCGTGATCGCCGGATACGAGCCGATCGAGACGGCGGGCCGCGCTCTCGCGATCTCCCCGAGCCCGCCCGCGTAGGTGCCCTCCGGGAGACCGGCCGCCTCGATCGTCTCGGAGATGATCGCGGCGCCGCCCGTCAGCGTGGGGGCGATCGAGTCCAGCATGGCCTGCATGATGCTGGGCACGCCGGCCATCACGTGGACGTTCCCGATGCGGAAGCCCGGCGCCTTCGAGACGGGATTGGCGATGAGGTCGGCCCCGAACGGGATCCGCGCCATGCGCAGGCGCGCCTCGTTGAGATCCTCGGGCCTGTGCCGCTCCAGCAGCATCGCCCGGGCGCGCTCGTCGACGTCGATGCCGACCCCGAAGGCCTCGGCCACGCAATCGGCGGTGATGTCGTCGTGGGTCGGGCCGATCCCGCCGGTGGTGAACAGGTAGGTGTAGCGGCTGCGCAGGGCATTGACCGCCTCGACGATCATGGCGGCCTCGTCGGGCACGATCCGCACCTCGCGCAGGTCGATCCCGGCGGCGGTGAGGAAGTCGGCGATCGTGCCGATGTTCTTGTCCTTGGTTCGACCCGAGAGGATCTCATCGCCGATGACGAGGATAGCGGCGGTGACGGATTCAGAAGGCTGGCTCATGGGTCTCTGGTGTCGGGCGGATCCGGCAGGCACATAGCGCAACCGCCGCCCCCGACTACGTGAACCCCGAGGACCCCATGCAGTTCGCCGCGCCGCTCGTGCCGGGACGGCTCGTGCAGCGCTACAAGCGCTTCCTGGCCGACATCGACACCGACGACGGCCGCGTCACCGTCCACTGCCCCAATCCCGGAGCCATGCTCGGGCTGAACGCGCCGGGTGCCCGCGTGCTGCTGTCGCGCTCGTCCAACCCGGCGCGCAAGCTCCCGCTCACGTGGGAACTGGTCGAGGCCGAGCTCCCCGGCGGGGCGCAGTGGGTCGGCATCAACACGCAGCGGCCGAACGCGCTCGTCGCCGAGGCCTTCCGGGCCGGCGCGATCGCGGCGCTCGCCGGCCACGACGCGCTGAGGCCCGAGGTGCGCTACGCCGAGGCCAGCCGGGTCGATTTCCTCGCGAGCGGCGCGGAGGCCGGGCCCTGCCACGTCGAGGTCAAGAACTGCCACCTGATGCGGCGGGCGGGTCTGGCCGAGTTCCCGGACTGCAAGGCCGCCCGCAGCGCCCGGCACATGCGCGACCTGGCCCAGGTCGTGGCCGACGGCGGCCGGGCGCTCGTGGTCATCGTCGTGCAGATGCGGGCCGAGGCCTTCGACGTCGCCCGGGACATCGATCCGGCCTTCGACCGGGCGTTCCGGGAGGCGCGCGCGGCGGGCGTCGCGGTCAGGGCCTACCGCTGCGCCGTCGGGCCGGAGGGCGTCGCCATCGCCGAGGAGATCCCGGTGATCACGCCGCCCTGACGGCGCCGCGCTCGAACATCAGGTTGAGCCGCGAGCGCGCGATCTCGTGGTAGCCGTAGCTCGCCAAGTGCTGCAGCAGGTCGAGCTGCCACTGGCCGGTGCCGTTCTCGACCAGAAGGATCCGCGGCAGGAGCGCGTCCGGCGCCTCGCGGAGGAACGGCTCCAGGATCAGGTCCTCGGCGCCCTCGACGTCGAGCTTGATGGCGTCGACCCGGGTCAGGCCCTCGCTGTGCAGCAGGTCGAGCAGCGTCACCGCCGGCACGGTGATCCGCGCGCCCTCGTTGGTGCCGACGATGCGCAGGCTCGACTCGCCGCGGTTGCGCGGATCGATGAACAGGGTGAGCTCGCCGGCCTTGTCGGCCACCGCGCAGGCGACCGCCTTGACGGTGTGGAACGGGTTCTGGGCGATATTGTAGGTCAGGCGATCGAACACGTCGGGCTGCGGCTCGACCGCCACGATCCGCGCGCCCGGGCCCGAGAAGGCGGCGACGCAGAGGGCGTAGGCGCCGACATTGGCGCCGATGTCGAGGAACACGCAGTCCTGCGGCAGGCGCTCCCGGAGCAGCGCCCGCTCCTCCGGATCGAAGAACTGCGGGGTGAAGAGCACCTTCTTCTCGCAGTTGTTGTTGTAGGGGTGCAGCCGCATCCGCGCGCCGTAGCGGGTCACGTCGAGGGGCTTGCCGCCGAGCCGCGCGATGGCGATCCGGCGCAGGAACAGCGCGAGGCGCCGCCCGTACCAGGACTCGGCCGGGATCCGGTTCGTGCGGCGGGTGATCGCCGCCACGAGACCGGACGGTTCGTAGGTGCCGTAGGGCTGCGTGTCCGTCATGACCGGGGCGGTTTGCCAGCCGGCGCCGCGACCCGCAAGCGGATCGATCCGCGTTGCTCCCGCGCGCCCGGGTGGTCTAAGCCGTGGCCGAGCTTGATGAACACAGGTTGCGCGGCATGGAGTCCTTCAATTCCGACGGCGTGCGGATCGCCTATATCGACGTGCCGCCGGCGGAGGGGGCCGGCAAGCCGATCCTGCTGATCCACGGCTTCGCGTCGAACCACGCGGTCAACTGGGTCAACACCCAGTGGGTGAAGGCCCTGACCCAGGCGGGCTACCGCGCGATCGCGCTGGACAACCGCGGCCACGGCGAGAGCGAGAAGCTCTACGACCCGGCCGCCTACAGCTCCGAGGCGATGGCCGGCGACGCGATCCGGCTCCTCGACCATCTCGGCATCGCGCGCGCCCACGTCATGGGCTACTCGATGGGCGGGCGGATCACCGCCCATATCGCGCTGGACCACGCGGACCGGGTGCGCTCGGCCCTGATCGGCGGCCTCGGGATGCACCTGATCGAGGGCAAGGGCCTGCCGTCCGGCATCGCCGAGGCGCTGGAGGCGCCGGCCGGCACGCCCGCGCCGAACCCGACGGCCGCGGCCTTCCGCATGTTCGCCGAGCAGACCCGGAGCGACCTGCGGGCGCTCGCCGCCTGCATGCGCGGCTCGCGCCAGACGCTCAGCCGGGGGGAGCTCGCGCAGATCGAGGTGCCGGTCCTGGTCTCGGTCGGGACCCTCGACACGGTCGCGGGCTCGGGCCCGGGGCTCGCCGCCCTGATCCCGGACGCCCGGGCCCTCGAGATCGAGGGCAAGGACCACTCCACGGCGGTCGGCGCCAAGCCGCACCGGGACGGGGTGCTGGCCTTCCTGGCCGCGCAGCCGTGAGGCCTCAGCTCTTCAGCCGGTAGCCCGTGCGGAAGATGTAGGTCACGAGGCCGAGGCAGATCACGAGGAACAGCGCGGTCATGCCGAGGCTGATCGCGATGTTCACGTCCGCCTTGCCGAAGAAGGCCCAGCGGAACCCGCTGATCAGGTACACGACCGGGTTCAGCAGGCTCACCGCGTGCCAGAACGGCGGCAGCATGCCGATCGCGTAGAAGCTGCCGCCCAGGAAGGTGAGCGGGGTCACGACGAGGAGCGGCACCAGCTGCAGCTTCTCGAACCCGTCCGCCCACAGGCCGATGACGAAGCCGAACAGGCTGAACGTCACCGCGGTGAGCAGCAGGAAGCCGATCATCCAGAGCGGATGGTCGATCCGCAGCGGCACGAACAGGGCCGAGGTCGCCAGGATGATCAGCCCGATCAGGATCGACTTCGAGGCCGCTGCGCCGACGAAGCCCAGCACCACCTCCAGCGGCGAGATCGGCGCCGACAGGATCTCGTAGATCGTGCCGGCGAAGCGCGGGAAATAGATGCCGAACGAGGCGTTCGAGATGCTCTGCGTCAGCAGCGAGAGCATGATCAGGCCGGGCACGATGAACAGCCCGTAGGGCACATCGTCGACCGCCGAGACCCGGGAGCCGATCGCCGCGCCGAAGACCACGAAGTACAGGGTTGTCGAGATGACGGGGGCCAGGATGCTCTGCCCGGCGGTGCGCCAGAAGCGCCCCATCTCGAACAGGTAGATGGCCCGGACCGCCGGCCAGTTCATGCTGAACGCCGCGCTCATGCCTGTGCCCTCTCCTCGCGCACGAGGCCCACGAAGATGTCCTCCAGCGAACTCTGTTCGGTGTGGAGGTCCTTGAAGCGGATGCCCGCGGCCGCCAGGCCGGTCAGGAGCCCGGTGATGCCGGTGCGCTCGGCGCGGGTGTCGTAGGTGTAGACCAGCTCGGTCCCCTCACCGCCGAGCGCCAGGCCGTAATCGGCCAGCTCCGGCGGCACCGCGGCGATCGGCTGCTGGAGATGCAGGGTCAGCTGCTTGCGCCCGAGCTTGCGCATCAGCGCGGCCTTCTCCTCCACCAGGATGATCGCGCCCCGGCGGATCACGCCGATGCGGTCGGCCATCTCCTCGGCCTCCTCGATGTAGTGCGTGGTGAGGATGACGGTGACGCCCTGCTGGCGCAGGTCGCGCACGAGGCGCCACATGTCCTGGCGCAGCTCGACGTCGACGCCCGCCGTGGGCTCGTCGAGGAACAGCACGCGGGGCTCGTGCGACAGCGCCTTGGCGATGAGCACCCGCCGCTTCATGCCGCCCGACAGGGTCATCAGCCGGCTGTCGCGCTTGTCCCAGAGGGAGAGCGCCCGCAGGATCCGCTCGATGTGACCGGGATCCGGCCGCAGCCCGAACAGGCCGCGGGAGAAGTTCACGGTGTTCAGCACCGTCTCGAAGGCGTCGGTGGTGAGTTCCTGCGGGACGAGCCCGATGGCCCGGCGCGCGGCGCGGTAATCGGCCACGATATCGTGGCCGTCGACCAGAACGGTCCCCGAACTCGCGGTGACGATGCCGCAGACAATGTTGATGAGCGTCGACTTGCCCGCCCCGTTCGGACCGAGCAGCGCGAAGATCTCCCCGCGCTCGATGGCGAGGTCGATGTCGCGCAGGGCGGTGAAGCCGGACGTGTAGGTCTTCGACAGCTTCGAGATGGAGATGATCGGCATCAGGGCCTGGCGCGAGCGGGGGCATGCACGCGACCGGCGACCAGGATTCCGGCACCGGACACGCGGTTGGCCGACCGAGCGGGACGCCACCGGCGGCGGGCGCCCCTATAGCACGCGGACTTTCCGGCGCTGACCGAGCCCGTGTGTGCCACCGCACCGCGAGGACGCCCGCCGCTCACGTGCGGCTGAAGCGCTCCGCCAGCGCGAGACATTCCTTTCGGAGCTCCGGGTCCTCGATGCGCGAGAAGGCGTTCAGCAGGGCGGTGCATTCCGCGGCGCTCGGGCCGCGGGGCGCGGAAGCGCCCGGCGGTCTCCGGAAGATCGAGACCGGGATGTTCAGCGCGTCGGCGATCTGGCGAAGCAGCACGTCCCGCTCGTGAGCAGATTTCGCCGCGCCGTCGAGATCGAATCCGCCCGCGTCCGTCATGATCTCTTCGAGGCCAATCCTTCAGTCGAGCTCGGATGCACGGTATGCCCGGCAGACGCCGATCACCCGGCGCGCGGCACGACCATTCACACTTTCTCGGTGGGTGCAACCTACCGTTATAGTTTCGCCTCGGCAGGGCCGTTCGGCGCGGCACACGCGGTCGGCGATTTCGATGCGAGATGTCGTGCCGATCTTCCGCAATCGGCGAAGGCGGAGCAGATTCCGTGCTGAATTGCCTCGAAGAAATACAATTGCCGGTCGCAGAGTTCCGGCACTAGGCCGCGCGCCGGAGGGTGATCAGCGCGGCCAGACCGAGAAGGGTCGCGGCACCGAGGATCCGGCGCCAGGGGTTCACGCCGCGCACGAGCTCGTCGATCGCCCACCATGTCAGTGCGATGTCGGCCCCGAAAGACAGCGAGGAGGTCGGCAGCCAGGAGGCCAGCTGTCCCCTGTCCTGGGCCAGCCAGACCGCGAGGCTGAGGCCCGCGAACAGCCAGAGCGGCAGGTTCGGCCACTGCGCGACGGTGATCGCGCCGGTGGTTCGGTCGCGAAACATCCAGTCGACGGCCCGCCCGATGGTTGTGCGCGGACGTGGAGACATGGCTCGAACCTTCGTGCGCTCCGGCCGGCCCGTCCCGGGCCGCGTCGCCGGACCAGACTGGGCCGACGGCTCCTGACCGCGCCTTAACACATCGGTAACGTTAGCAAAGGGAAACCGTCGGTAAATCCCTAACGGATCCTGAAAGGACTCGCGAAAGATTCGTTAATCTGGTGATCATCGATCATCGGAACGGCGGCCAGTCGGCCGAACATCGAGGATCGATCATGAGCGCCCGTCTCGAAGACCTGAAATTCATGCTGACGCTCAGCGCCGTGGTCCTGTTCGGCAGCGGTCTCGACATCATCCTGCGCTGATCGCGCCGGTCAGCCCGGCCCGCGGCGCCGGGCCGCCGGACGTGAAGGCGCGCCCGAGCGCCGCGCGGGCGGCCGACGGACGGGCGGTCGCACCGTCGCCCCGGCCGGACGTGTACGGGACGGCGGTCGCGCGCGAGGCGGAGCCCGCGAGACGGCGCATCCCGGCGGTGTCGACGGTCGGGATTTGTCCGGAGCGGAGAAAGCTCCGCAGTTCCGCGGCCCGCGCCTGCCGCTCCGTCCGCATCTTGAGCACGGCGATCACGAGGCCGACCAGCCCGGCCGCCTCCAAGAACGCCGCGACCACGTAGCCCGCAGCCATCCGCTTCCACCAACCGTATCGAGGGAGTGGCCGCTCTCGCGGCGGCCGGCCCCCGATCTGCGGGGTCATGGTTAGCGGGACCTTAACGGCTACGTAGATGGCCCGGATCGCGCCGCGATCGAAGCGCCACGCCCACGTCGAGCACGCGGCGCAAGCGCTTCCGGTATAACGGAGATCGGGCGCCGCGCCGCGCCCGGGACGCGTCTTCAGGAAGCCGTGAGGTGCCGTGACGGCCTACCACATGTCGAGGGCGACGCGGGCCTCGTCCGACATGCGGCTCTGGTCCCACGGCGGATCGAACACCATGGTCACCGCGCAGGACTGGACGCCCGGCACGGCGGACACCGCGTTCTCGACCCAGCCGGGCATCTCGCCCGCCACCGGGCAGCCGGGCGCGGTGAGGGTCATGTCGATCGCGACGTTCCGATCGTCGCCGATATCGACCTTGTAGATCAGGCCGAGCTCGTAGATGTCGGCCGGGATCTCGGGATCGTAGACCGTCTTCAGCGCCGCGACGATGTCGTCGGTCAGGCGGTCCAGCTCCGCCTGCGGGATCGTCGAGTCGCCGGCGACGGCGGGGGCGTTCATGCCGCCCGTGATGGTGGCGTCGGTGCTCATCGCTTCACTCTCCCCGGGCCCGCGGGCGGGACCAGCCTCATCCCAGTATCAGGTGAACAGCATTTCTGCCCTGCCGAGCGCCTCGGCAAGGGCATCGATCTCGGCGGTGGTGTTGTAAAGCCCGAACGAGGCGCGGCAGGTCGAGGTGACGCCGAACCGCTTGAGCAGCGGCATCGCGCAGTGGGTCCCGGCGCGCACGGCGACGCCCTGCCGGTCGATCACCGTGGCGATGTCGTGGGCGTGCGCACCCTTCATCTCGAAGGCGATCACGCCGCCCTTGCCCGGTGCGGTCCCGATCAGGCGCAGGGAATTCATCGCGCCGAGCCGCTCCTGCGCGTAGGCGGTGAGCTTCGCCTCGTGGGCGGCGATCGCGTCGCGCCCGAGCGTCATCATGTACTCGAGCGCGGCGCCGAGACCGACCGCCTCGATGATGGCCGGGGTGCCGGCCTCGAACCGGTGAGGCGGATCGTTGTAGGTGATCGCGTCCTCGCTCACCGTCCGGATCATCTCGCCCCCGCCCTGATAGGGCGGCAGGCGCTCCAGCCACGCCTTCTTGCCGTAGAGCACGCCGATCCCGGTCGGTCCGTAGACCTTGTGGCCGGTGAAGACGAAGAAGTCGCAATCGAGCGCCTGCACGTCGACGGGCTGATGCACCGCGCTCTGCGCACCGTCGAGCAGGACCGGGACGCCGTGGGCGTGGGCGATGCGGACGATCTCGGCGGCCGGCGTCACGGTGCCGAGCACGTTCGACATGTGGGTGATCGCCACCATCTTGGTCCGGGGCGAGAACAGCTTCTCGTACTCCTCGACCAGGAAGTTGCCCTGGTCGTCCACCGGCGCCCACTTGATCACGGCGCCCCGGCGCTCGCGCAGGAAGTGCCAGGGCACGATGTTGGAGTGGTGCTCCATGATCGAGAGGATGATCTCGTCGCCCTCCCCGATCAGGCCGGCCCAGCCCATCGACGAGGCCACGAGGTTGTAGGCCTCGGTGGCGTTGCGGGTGAAGATGATCTCGTCCGTGGAGGCGGCGTTGAGGAACTGGCGCGTGGTCTCGCGCGCGCCCTCGAAGCCCTCCGTGGCGGCGTTCGCCATGTAGTGGAGGCCGCGGTGGACGTTGGCGTAGCCGGTCTCCATGCAGGAGACCATCGCGTCGATCACCTGCCGGGGCTTCTGCGCCGAGGCGGCGTTGTCGAGGTAGACGAGCGGCTTGCCGTAGACCTGCTCCGCCAGGATCGGGAAATCCTTCCGGATCGCCTCGACGTCGTAGGCGGGGGTGAGGACGGGTGCGTTCATGGTCGCGACCTTCCGAAGACTTCGCCGAACCCGGGAACAGCCCTCATCCTGAGGTGCCGGAGCGAAGCGGAGGCCTCGGCGGAGGCCTCCGGCTGGCATTGCGATCCCTGGATCCCTCGCTCGGGGCCCGCCGACGCGGACATCTCGGGCAGAGATCCAGGTTCGGAGAAGCGGCCGGTCCCGTGAGGGGGCCGGCCGGGATGGTCAGCCCCGCGCCTCGAGCCAAGCCTCGATCGCGCCGATCAGAGCCGCGCGCGCGCCCTCGTGCGTCACCGCTTCCACGGCCTCGCCCACGAAGGCCTGCACGAGCAGGCTCTCGGCAGTCGCGCGCGGAAGGCCGCGGGCCATCAGGTAGAACAGCAGATCCTCGTCCGGCGCGCCGCAGGTGGCCCCGTGGCCGCAGGCCACGTCGTCGGCGAAGATCTCCAGCTCCGGCTTGTTCATCATCTGCCCCTCGTCGGTGAGGAGGAGACAGTCGGACTTCATCTTGCCGTCGGTCTGCTGCGCGGCCTGACGGACGATGATCTTGCCCTGGAACACGCCGGTGGCGTCGCCGTCGATGATCCACTTGAACTGCTCGCGGCCGACGCCGCCGACCGCGGCATGGTCCGCGAGCAGGGTCGAGTCGGCGAGCTGGCCCTTGCGCAGCATGGCGGCGCCGTTGACGACCAGGTTCGTGTCCTCGCCCGCGACGTGGACGAAGATCTGGTGACGCGACAGCACCGCCCCGGTCACGAGGTTGACGGTCTCGACCTGACCCTCGGCCTCGACCTTCAGCGACAGGGTCGAGAGCGCGATGGTGGCATCACCTTCCGTGTTCAGGCGCGTGTGACGGAAGGCGGCCCTGGGGCCGACCACCACGTCGAGGGCGTCGTTCGGCTGGCAGGTGAGGCCGTCCGGTCCCTCGTGGCTCTCCAGGAGGCTGAACTCCGCGCCTTCGCCCAGCTGGACGAGCACGCGCGTCGCCGTCGAGAACGGGGCATCGCCGGCGCCGACGAAGCGCAGGTGCAGCGGCCGCGCCGGCTTCGCGCCGGGCGCCACCGTGATCAGGGCGCCGTCGGCCAGGAAGGCGGTGTTGAGCTGGTAGACCGGGTTCTCCCGGGCCTGCGGCACCGGGGCGAGCTGCTTCAGGTCGACATGCGCCCGCGTCAGCGCGTCCGACATCGGCACGACCGTGACGCCCTCGGGGATCCCGTCGAGGTCCGACAGCTCGCGGACGAGATGGCCGTTCACGAAGGTCAGGCGCGCGGCCTCGATCCCGGAGAACCCCTTCGCCCGGGCGACGGCCGCCTCGGCGACGTCGAGGCTCGGCGCCTCGGCCGGGGGCGCGGCCTCCGTGATGGCGGCGCGCAGGTCCGTGTACTTGAACGCCTCGACCCGCCGGCTCGGCAGGCCGGTCGCCTCGAAGAAGCGGAAGGCCTCCTCGCGGGCGATCGCCTTCTCGCTGGCGAAGCTCTGGCGGGCCGACTCGAACAGCTTCGACAGGCCGGCCTCGGCGGGGGAGCGGAGGTTGGTCACGTCGGCCATGGCTCAGGCGGCCTCGCTGGTGCGGTACTCGGCGTAGCCGGAGGCCTCGAGCTCGAGGGCGAGCTCCTTGCCGCCGGTCTTCACGATCTGACCCTTCGACATGACGTGCACGGTGTCGGGCACGATGTGGTTGAGCAGCCGCTGGTAGTGGGTGATCACCAGGAACGAGCGGCCCTGGTCGCGGAGCGCGTTCACGCCCTCGGAGACGATGCGCAGGGCGTCGATGTCGAGGCCGGAATCGGTCTCGTCGAGCACGCAGAACTTCGGCTGCAGCAGCGCCATCTGGAGGATCTCCATGCGCTTCTTCTCGCCGCCGGAGAAGCCGACGTTGAGGGCGCGCTTGAGCATCTCCTTGTTGATCTCGAGCTTGTCGGCCGCGCCGTTCACCGCGCGGATGAAGTCCGGGGTCGACAGCTCGGCCTCGCCGCGCGCCTTGCGCTGCGCGTTCAGGCAGGCCTTCAGGAAGGTCATGGTGCCGACGCCGGGGATCTCCAGCGGGTACTGGAAGGCCAGGAACACGCCGGCCGCGGCGCGCTCGTCGGCGGCCATCTCCAGCACGTTCTGCCCGTCGAGCAGGATCTCGCCGTCGAGGACCTCGTAATCCTCCTTGCCGGCGATGACGTAGGAGAGGGTCGACTTGCCCGAGCCGTTCGGGCCCATGATCGCCGCGACCTCGCCGTCGTTCACGGTCAGATTGAGGCCGTTCAGGATGCGGTTGTCCTCGATCTGCACGACGAGGTTCTTGATTTCCAGCATGTCAGTCCAAGTCCTTCAAAACCATTCGTCCCGCATCGCCCGCAGGAACGCGGCGTTCCCGGCCGGGTAGCCGGAGAGGTCGCCGATCACCGCGTCGATGCCGCACCGGGGACAGAGGGCGGTGCCGTCATCGGCGATCCAGCCCGCGATCTCGTCCGGCGCGAAAACTTCGAGGCAGAAGAAGCATCCGCACAGGACGCTGCTCCTCACCTCGTCGGCGTGCCGCGCGCTGTGCCGATGGGCCGCCCGCAGCACCTCGTCGTATCCGCCCAGGCGGTCAGCCCACCGAGCCTTCCAGGCTGATCGAGATCAGCTTCTGGGCCTCCACGGCGAACTCCATGGGCAGCTGCTGCAGCACGTCCCGGACGAAGCCGTTGACGATGAGCGCGGTCGCCTCCTCCTCGGAGAGGCCGCGCTGCTGGCAGTAGAACTTCTGCTCCTCGGAGATCTTCGAGGTGGTCGCCTCGTGCTCGAACACGGCCGAGGCGTTCTTCGACTCGATGTAGGGCACGGTGTGCGCGCCGCACTGGTCGCCGATCAGCAGGGAGTCGCAGTTCGTGAAGTTGCGCGCGCCCTTGGCCTTTCGGTGCGCCGAGACGAGGCCCCGGTAGGTGTTCTGCGACCGGCCGGCCGAGATGCCCTTCGAGATGATCCGGCTCGTCGTGTTCTTGCCGAGATGGATCATCTTGGTGCCGGAATCGACCTGCTGCATGCCGTTCGACACCGCGATCGAGTAGAACTCGCCGCGGGAATCGTCGCCGCGCAGGATGCAGGACGGGTACTTCCAAGTGATCGCCGAGCCGGTCTCGACCTGCGTCCACGAGATCTTCGAGCGGGCGCCGCGGCAATCGCCGCGCTTCGTCACGAAGTTGTAGATGCCGCCCTTCCCGTCGTTGTCGCCCGGGTACCAGTTCTGGACCGTCGAGTACTTGATCTCAGCATCGTCCAGGGCGACGAGCTCGACCACGGCGGCG
The DNA here is from genome assembly GCF_052045615.1 of Methylobacterium sp. 22177. Classification (NCBI taxonomy): domain Bacteria; kingdom Pseudomonadati; phylum Pseudomonadota; class Alphaproteobacteria; order Hyphomicrobiales; family Methylobacteriaceae; genus Methylobacterium; species Methylobacterium sp. 22177. Next base: position 43,973 of record NZ_JBQEPK010000005.1, read on the forward strand.
TGGAGCTGGTTGTCGTCGCGCTTCGGAGCGGTGCAGCCCTCCAGATACGAGACGTAAGAGCCCTTGTCGGCGATGATCAGCGTGCGCTCGAACTGGCCGGTGTCGCGCTCGTTGATGCGGAAATAGGTCGACAGCTCCATCGGGCAGCGGACGCCCGGCGGGATGTAGACGAAGGACCCGTCGGAGAAGACGGCCGAGTTCAGCGTCGCGAAGAAGTTGTCGGTCACCGGGACGACCGAGCCGAGGTACTTCTTCACCAGCTCGGGATGCTCGCGCACGGCCTCGGAGATCGGCATGAAGATCACGCCGGCCTTCTCGAGCTCCTTCTTGAAGGTGGTGGCCACCGAGACCGAGTCGAACACGGCGTCGACCGCGACGCGGCGCTCCGGCGCGATGCCCTCCAGCACCTCGACCTCGCGCAGCGGGATGCCGAGCTTCTCGTAGGTCTTCAGGATCTCGGGATCGATCTCGTCGAGCGATTCCGGCCCCTGCCGCTTGGGGGCGGCGTAATAGTAGATGTCGTTGTAGTCGACCTTGTCGTAGGAGACGCGGGCCCACTCCGGCTCCTTCATGGTCAGCCAGCGCCGGTAGGCGTCGAGGCGCCACTCCAGCAGCCACGCGGGCTCGTTCTTCTTGGCCGAGATGAAGCGGACGACGTCCTCGGAGATGCCCTTCTCGGACTTCTCCATCTCGATGGTGGTCTCGAACCCGTACTTGTACTGGTCGAGGTCGATCGAGCGGACCCGGTCAATGGTTTCCTGCACGGCAGGCATCAGCGTCTCCTAGGCATCTCCGGCGTCAAGGACCGGGAAGCGTCTGTCGGAAAGCGGGGGATGCGGCCGTCAGGCCGCCTGTCCTCTCCGCTTATATAGGGGCTGCAAGGCCCGTTCGAAGGCGTCGAGGAAGCATGCCACCTCCTCGTCCACCGTGTTCCAGCCGAGGCTGACGCGCAGCGCCCCCCCGGCGAGGTCAGGACCGACGCCCATCGCGGCGAGTGTCGCCGAGCGCGCGACCTTGCCCGAGGAGCAGGCCGAGCCCGACGACACCGCCACGCCGGCGAGGTCGAGGGCGATCAGGGCCGAGGGCGCGTCGAGGCCCGGGACCGAGAAACTCAGGGTGTTGGGCAGGCGCCGCGCTCCGGCGGCGAACACCACCGCGTCGGGCGCCATGGCCAGCACGCCGGCCTCGATCCGGTCGCGCAGGGCCGCCAGGCGCGCGGCCTCGCCGTCGAGCGTCTCGCGGGCGATCCGCGCGGCCTCGCCCATGCCGACGAGGGCCGGCAGGCACTCGGTGCCGCAGCGTTGCCGCCGCTCCTGGCCACCGCCGCGCAGGAAGGCGGTCTCCAGGGTGACGCCCTCGGCCAGAACGAGCGCGCCGACGCCCTTGGGCGCCGCGAACTTGTGGCCCGACAGGGTCAGCGCGTCGAGGCCGAGCGCCGCGGTGTCGAGGGGGATCTTGCCGGCTGCCTGCACCGCGTCGCTGTGGATCAGGGTCCGGCCGTGCGCCCGCGCCAGCTCGACGATCTCGGCCAGCGGCTGCACCGCGCCCGTCTCGTTGTTGGCGGCATGGACCGAGAGGAGCAGGGTCTCGTCCGCCAGAGCGGCGAGGCGCGCCTCCAGCGCGGCGAGATCGACCACGCCCTCGGCGGTGACCGGCACTTCCTCCACGGCCGCGTCCGGGAACCGGTGACCGGCCGCCACGCAGGGATGCTCCGTGGCCGAGTGGAGCAGCCGCGTCGGTGCCGCCTCGCCGCGGCGACGGAGGGCACCCGACAGGACCGCGTTCGCCGCCTCCGTCCCGCCGCTGGTGAACACGACCTGCTCGGGCCGGGCGTTCACGAGAGACGCGACCTCGGTCCGCGCCGCTTCCAGAGCTGCCCGCGCGGCCCTTCCCTCCGCGTGGATCGAGGACGGGTTCCCGGGAAGCGTGAGCGCGCGCGCGACCGACTCCGCGACGGCCGGCCGGACCGGGGCGGTGGCGTTGTAGTCGAGATAGGCGCGTGCCCGGCTCATCCGCGTTCCGTTAAGCCCTCTGCTGCGGCGCGTCACAATTCCTTGCCCGCGCACCGGCTCGCCGTGCTAAGGCGCGCCGAGAAAATGAGATCCCGCCGACCCAGCACGGTCGGCGCGGTAGCCAACGCGGTGCTTCGGACGGCTTGTTTAGAACGGTTCTAATCGACTAGAACTGTTCTAAGACTGCTTTTATGGTGCGCGCGCGACGAGTCAAGGCTGCTGCGCCGCCGCGTCGATCGCCCGGCGGGCGATCTCCGGAGCGAGAGACGAGCGATGCCCGAAGTGATCTTCACCGGCCCGGCCGGCCGCCTGGAAGGCCGTTACCAAGCCCCCAAGAAGCGCGGCGCGCCGATCGCCATCATCCTGCACCCGCACCCCCAGTTCGGGGGTACGATGAACAATCAAATTGTGTACAACCTTTTCTACACCTTCGCCAACCGCGGTTTCGCAGCCCTGCGCTTCAATTTCCGCGGGGTCGGGCGCAGCCAGGGCTCGTTCGACCACGGTTCGGGCGAGCTGTCGGACGCCGCGGCCGCCCTCGACTGGGTGCAGTCGGTCAATCCGGAGGCGAAGTCCTGCTGGATCGCGGGCGTGTCCTTCGGCTCGTGGATCGGCATGCAGCTCCTGATGCGCCGCCCCGAGATCGAGGGCTTCATCTCCATCGCCGCCATGGCGAACCGCTACGACTTCACCTTCCTGGCCCCCTGCCCCTCCTCCGGCCTGTTCGTGCACGGCTCCGAGGACCGGGTTGCGCCCGCCCGCGAGGTCATGCCGGTGATCGAGAAGGTGAAGACCCAGAAGGGCGTCATCATCGAGCACCAGATGGTCGAGGGCGCGAACCATTTCTTCGACGGGAAGGTCGAGGAACTGACCCAGACGGTCGACACCTACCTCGACAAGCGCCTCGGCAAGCGCGAGGAGGCGGCCTGACGGATCCGGCCCCGCGCCTTGACGGGGGGAGCCCCGGAGGAATAGGGCGCGGGCTTCGGAATTAAGACTCACCTTCGCAGGTCTGATGTCAGATAGCCCGTCCGACCAACCCGTCGTTCTCCTGGTGGAAGATGACGGCCTCCTGCTGATGGAGGCCTCGGACACCCTCGCGGATGCGGGCTTCACCGTCGTCGAGGCGACACACGCCGACAAGGCGCTGAAGGTCCTGGAGAACCGCGACGACGTCGGCGTCCTGATGACCGACGTCGACATGCCGCAGGGGTCTATGGATGGCTTCGCACTGGCGCGCCTCGTCGCGCATCGCTGGCCGTCGATTCCCGTGCTGGTCGTATCGGGCATGGGCACGCCCGGACCCAACGACATGCCGGAGGGCGCCCGGTTCATCCCGAAGCCCTACGAGCCGACCACTCTGGTCCGGACCCTGCAGGCCTTCATCCGCCGCGCGGCTTGACGCGGGGATCCGCCCGGGCTGACACCCGGTCCGGGCCCCGAACACCCGACCGAGAGCCATGACGGACCAGAACCGACCGCACCGCTTCGCGACCCGGGCGATCCACGCCGGCGCGGCGCCGGATCCCGCCACGGGCGCGCGGGTCCAGCCGATCTACTTCACCAACGGCTTCGTCTTCGACTCGACCGAGCAGGCCGCCGACATCTTCGCCGGCCGCCGGATCGGCTTCTCCTACTCGCGCGGTTCCAACCCGACGGTCGCCGCGCTGGAGCGCCGGATCGCCGACCTGGAGGGCGCGAAGGCGGGGGTGGCGGTGTCCTCCGGGCAGTCCGCCATGCAGCTGGTCCTCATGACGCTGATGAAGAGCGGCGACGCCTATGTGGCATCCCCGCGTCTGTTCGGCGGGTCGCTCGGCCTGATGCGCCGCCTCGACGGGCGCTACGACCTGAAGCCGCGCTTCGCGCGCGGCATGGCCCCCGAGGACTTCGAGGCGGCCATCACGCCGGACTGCCGGGCCATCTTCTGCGAATCGATCGTGAATCCCTGCGCGTCGGTGGTGGACCTCGACGGGATCGCCGCGGTGGCCCGCCGCCACAATCTGCCGCTCGTCGTGGACAACACCCTGGCCTCGCCGGCCCTGATCCGGCCGATCGAGCACGGCGCCGACATCGTCTGGCACTCCACCTCCAAGTTCCTGAGCGGCTCCGGCCAGACCATCGGCGGCGTGATCTGCGACGCCGGCCGCTTCGACTGGGCGAAGGCCGGCGGCTACAACCTGATCACCGAGCCTTGGCCGGACTACGACGGGCTGGTGCTCACCGAGGCCTTCCCGGCGACCCCCTTCGCGGCGGCGTGCCGGTTCTTCGGCCTGCGGGACCTCGGGCCCGGCCTGTCGCCGATGAACGCGTTCCTGACGCTCATGGGGATCGAGACCCTGCCGCTGCGCATGGAGCGGCACTGCGCCAACGCCCGGGCGGTGGCGGCCTTCCTGAAGGATCACCCGGCTGTGGCGTGGGTGAGCTACCCGATGCTGCCGGGCCAGCCCGGCGAGGACCTCGCCCGCCGCTATACCCCGGACGGGCCGGGCTCGATCTTCACCTTCGCGCTGAAGGGCGGTGAGCCGGCGGCGCTGCGGTTCATCGCCGGACTCGAGCTGATCTCGCATCTGGTGAATATCGGCGAGATCAAGTCGCTGGCGATCCACCCGTCCTCGACCACGCATCGGCAACTGCCGGAGCACGAGAAGGCCGCCGCGCAGGTCGGGCCGGAGACCGTGCGGCTGTCGATCGGGCTGGAGAACGAGGCCGACCTGATCGCGGATCTCAAGCAGGCGCTGGACCGCCTCCCCTGATCCGTCATCGCGCGCGCGGCGAAGCGACCCGGAGCCGCGCGATCGCGATCGCTGTGGCGCCGCTGAATCGCTCCGCTCCGCTCGCAAGGACGGCCGCGGCGGGCGGAGAGTGGTCGCGGCCGGGATGGCCTCAGCGCCGCCGCTCCAGGATCGACACGTAGTTGGCCACCGCCGCGCCGCCCATGTTGAAGATCCCGGCGAGCTCCGCCCCGGGCACCTGCATCTCGCCGGCCTCGCCCATGAGTTGGAGGCAGGCCATGACGTGCATCGACACGCCGGTCGCCCCCACGGGGTGACCCTTGGCCTTGAGGCCGCCGGACGGGTTGATCGGCAGCCGGCCCCCCTTCTCGGCGAGTCCCTCGCGCACCACACGAAACCCCTCGCCCGGGGCCGCGAGGCCCATCGCCTCGTACTCGATCAGCTCGGCGATGGTGAAGCAGTCGTGCGTCTCCACGAAGGAGAGGTCCTCGTTGGCGATTCCGGCCTGGGCCCGCGCCTTCTCCCAGGCCATCCGCGCGCCCTTGAACTCCGCCGGGTCGCGGCGGGACAGGGGCAGGATGTCGTTGACGTGGGCCCGGGCGCGGAAGCCGATCGCCCGCTCCAGGCCCTCGGCGGTCTCGGCGTCGGCCACGACCAGGGCCGCCGCCCCGTCCGAGATCAGCGAGCAGTCCGTGCGCCGCAGGGGGGCGGCCACGTAGGGGTTCTTCTCTGAGACCCGGTTGCAGAAGTCGAAGCCGAGATCCTTGCGCAGCTGCGCGTAGGGGTTGCCGACGCCGTTGCGGTGGTTCTTGGCGGCGATGCGGGCCAGCTCCTCGCTGCGGTCGCCGTAGCGCTGGAAGTAGCCCGCCGCGATCCGCCCGAACACGCCCGCGAAGCCGCCTTCGATGTCGGCCTCCTCCTTGCGGTAGGAGGCGCCCAGCAGGATGTCGCCGGTCTCGGCCACGCTCTTGGCCGTCATCTTCTCGGCCCCGATCACCAGGGCGATCCGGCCGCGGCCGCTGTCGACGAAGTCGAGGGCCGCGTAGAGGGCCGCCGACCCCGTGGCGCAGGCGTTCTCCAGATGGGTCGCCGGAGCGTGGGCGAGGCCCGGCCGGCTCACCGCCACCAGGGAGCCCTCGAAGCCCTGCTTCGAGAAGCCGGTATTCATCGAGCCCACGTAGATGCCATCGACCTGCGCCTCCTCGACGCCGGCATGGGCCAGAGCCTCGCCCGAGACCCGGGCGATCAGCCCCTCGACGTCGGGCTCCTCGAGCTTGCCGAAGGGGGTGTGGGCCCAGCCCACGATGCAGGCGCGCGTCATCCGGTGACCTCCCGAGTCTGGTCCGGACGATGGGCCCGCCGCGGCCGGCGATCAAGACATGCGCGGGTTCTTCGACGCGCCGGACCCGTCCGGACGAGGAGCGTCCGCGCCCGTTCAGCGCAGGTGGACGGCGACCCACGCGACGCCGACGAGCACCAGTGCGGTCAGCAGCCCGCGGGCGAGCGCGCGGCGTCTCACGGGGCGAACAGCTCCGGATGGCGCGCGCGAAGCGCCAGGATCAGGGCGAGGGTCTTCAGATCGGCGATCTCGGCGCTGTCGGCGCGGGCGGCGAGCTCGGCCAGCGGCATCTCGACCACCCGGATGTTCTCGTGCTCGCCCTCGGCCCCGCCGCCCGCCTCCGCGCGATCCGCCCGGCCGTAGGGCGCGAGGTAGAGGTGGATCTTCTCGGTCGTCAGGCTGGCGCAGGAATAGGTGGCGCCGACGAACTCGAGCGTTTGCAGGCGCAGCCCCACCTCCTCCATCGCCTCCCGGCGGGCATTCTCCTCCGGACCGCCGCCGTCGATCAGTCCGGCCGGGGCCTCCAGCTGGACCTGCTCGCCGGCCGCGAACAGCGGCGGCACCCGCAACTCGCGCACGAGGGTCGCGACCTTCCGCTCCGGGTCGTAGGGCAGGATCCCGACCGAGTTGCCGTGGTCCTCGATCTCGCGCTCGACGACGGCGCCGTCGGCGAGGCGCACCCGCGCGATCCCGAAGCGGCTCCAGCCCTCGTGGACGAAGCGGACAGTGAGGATCTCAGCTTTCATGGGCACTCCCATCCCTCATCGCCCTACACGGAACCGTGTCTCCGGGTTCCGGGAACGCCGAAGCCCGCGGCCACGTTTGGTCGGACATGCGCATGGTCACGCTTCCGCGGGGCGCGCCGGTCAGGATCGATGCGGGCAGGACCGATCAGCGGGATCAGGAAGCGCTCACGGCGCGACGGCGCCGCGATCTGGATCGTGCTCGCCCTCACCTACATGGTCTTCGCCGGCTCGGTGAGCCTGAACGAAGGGATGGCCGCGGTCGGCTGCGCCAGCCTCGGCACGCTCTGGTGGTGGGGCGTCGCACGGCGCGGCGGGCTGCGCTTCCGTTTCGACTCTGCGTCGCTCCGTCCACTCGGTCCGGCCATCCGCGCCGTGCCGCGCCGGACCGCCCGCGTCGGGCTTCACCTCCTCCGCGCCGTCGTCGGGCGCGCCGGCGGCGGCGCGATACGGGAGCGGAGCGCCGTCGAGATCGCCTGGGCCACGCCGGACGGTGAAACGGCGCCGGCCGCGCGGGCCGTCGGACTGCTGGCCGCATCGCTCGCCCCCGACAGCTACGTGCTCACCCTCGACCGCGCGCACGGAACAGTGGTGACGCACGGCCTGGAGGAGGCGCGATGAGCGTCTGGACGGTCGCCATCCTGGCGCTGCTGCCGCCGCTCGCCGTGGCCGCGGCGCTCGCGTGGCGGGGCCGGCCCGGCCAGCGTTTCGCCGCCTACCAGCTCGCCGGAAGCGTCACGGTGCTGATCCTGACGCTCATGGCCTTCGCCACCGATCAAGCGTCCATCACCGATCTGGCCCTCACCCTGGTCCTGCTCAACCTGCCCGGCACGATGCTGCTCGCGGTCTTCCTGGAGCGCTGGATATGAGCGTCGTGATCGGCTCCGTCCTGGCCCTCGCCGTGGCGGCTGCGTGGCTCGCGGCCCTCGCCCTCTGGCGTCTGCCCCGGGCGCTCGACCGGATGCACGCCCTCGCGTTCCTGAACGTCGCGGCCTCGATCCTCGTGACGGTGGCGGCCTTCCTGGCCGACGGCGTCTCCGGGCGTTCGCTCAAGATCCTGGTGATGATGGTCGTGTTCCTCGCCTGGGCGGCGGTCCTGTCGCACGTCTCCGGCCGGGCCGTGCTGATGCGCGAGGGCCGCTCGGCATGACGGTGATCCTGCCGCTGCTCTTCCTGTTCACCGCGATCTCCGGCACCGCCGTGGTTCTGGTGCGCGACCCCGCGCGGCAAGTCTTCGCCATCGCGGTCAACGGGCTCGTCCTGGCGATCCTGTTCGACGCCCTCCAGGCCCCCGACGTCGCGCTCTCGGAGCTGGCGGTGGGCTCGGCGGCGGTGCCGCTCCTCTTCCTCGTGGCTCTGATGGCCGTACGGGCGCAGCCGCCCGAGGAGGAATCGTGAACCCGCGCGTCCGCGTCGCGCTCCTGGCCCTCGCGGGCCTCGTCCTCCTTCCCGGCGCGGCCGAGGTGATCGCCGGCCTGCCGCCCTTCGGGTCGACGATCGCCCAGTACGGCGCGCGCATCAACGCGATCACGCCGGAAGCCCGGCACGTCGCCAACATGGTCAGTGCCATCAACTTCGACCTGCGCGGCCTCGACACCCTCGGCGAGGAGTTCATGCTGCTCGCCGCGATCACCGGGACAGTGGTGCTGCTGCGCGGGCGGCGCGGCGAGGGCACGACCGAGCGCGCCATGCGCCGGCCCGGCCGGGCCGTGATCCCGCGCTCCGAGGCCGTGGTGCTCGCTTGCCGCATCGCCGGCCCGCTCACCGCGCTGTTCGGCCTCTACGTCGTGCTGCACGCGACGGTCACGCCCGGCGGCGGCTTCCAGGGCGGCGTCATCCTCGCCTCCGGGACCCTGCTGATCTACCTCGGCGAGGGCTATGCCGGCTGGCGCGACGCCATCCGCAGCCACTGGCTCGACGCCCTGGAAGGCGGTGGCGCGCTGCTCTTCGCCCTGTGCGGGCTGGCGCCGATGCTCACCGGCGCCGCCTTCATGCAGAACATCCTGCCGCTCGGCACCTTCCGCGACCTGTTCTCGGGGGGGCTGATGCTGATCGAGAACCTCGGCGTCGCCCTGGCGGTGACGGGCGGCTTCACGCAGCTCTTCCTGGAATTCATGGAGGAGACCCGCGAGGCCGACGCGCCCGAGGAGCCGGGGGAGGAATCGGCGTGAGTGCGGTCACCAGTTTCCTGCCCTACGCGGTCGCCGCGTGGCTGTTCGGGATCGGCCTCTACGGCATCGCCACGAGCCGCAACTTCATTCACCTCGTGGGCTGCCTCGGCGTCTGCCAGTCGGCGACCTACGTGCTCCTGCTCGGCCTCGGCTATCGCTGGGGCAGCATCGCGCCGATCTTCTACGATCAGCCGCCGGGAACGCCCGCCGTCGACCCGGTGATGCAGGCGCTGGTGCTCACCGACATCGTGGTCGGCGCGACGCTGACCGCCCTCCTCCTCGTCCTGACCATCCAGGCCTACAAGCGCGGCAGCAGCCTGGACCCGGAGAAGCTCCGGCCGATGCGCGCGGGCGGCAAGTCCGGGCGCGACCCGGAATCGAGCCGGGTGCGCGGGGCGGAGCGAAGCGCGCCGTGACCGCCTTCCCGGCCGCCCTCCTGCCCCTGCCCGTCGCCATACCGCTCGTGATCTGCGCGGCGATGCTGGCCACCGCGCACCTCCTGCCCGGCCGCCTCCCCGACATCCTGGCGACGCTGTCGGCTCTCACCGTCGCGGCGCTCTGCGGTGTCATCGCCACCCACGCCGCCGGCGAGCCTCTGGTCTACTGGTTCGGCGGCTGGGCGCCGCGCGACGGCGTCCATCTCGGCATCGGCTTCTCCGTGGACGAGGCCAGCGCTTGGGTCGCGGCCTTCATCGGGCTGCTCTACGCGCTGACCTTCGTGTTCGCCTGGGGTTTCTTCGACCGCACCCACGGCCACTTCCACATCCTGATGCTGCTGTTCCTGGCCGCCATGGTCGGGTTCTGCTTCACCCGCGACATGTTCAATCTGTTCGTGTGGTTCGAGGTGATGAGCGTCGCCGCCTTCGCGCTCACGGCCTACCATCTGGCGGAATCGTCGCTGGCGGGCGCCATCAACTTCACGGTGGTCAACAGCCTCGCGGGCTTCCTGATGCTCGGCGGCATCGGGCTGATCTACGCCCAGACCGGCACGCTCGACTTCGAGGGCATCGCGGCCGCGGTGGCGCGGGGCGGCCGGGATCCGGTGGTGGCCGGGGCGTTCTGCCTCGTGGCGACCGCCCTGATGATCAAGGGCGCGATCGTGCCGTTCCAGTTCTGGCTCGCCGACGCCCACGCGGTGGCGCCGAGCCCGGTCTCGGTGATCTTCTCCGGATCGATGGTCTCGCTCGGGCTGTTCGGCCTCGCGAAGGTGAGCGCCGTCGTGTTCGGCGGCTCCGATCAGGTCCAGCAAGCCCTGCCGGCCCTCCTCATCGGCCTCGGCAGCTTCACCGCCCTCCTGGGTGGCTGGATGGCGCTGCTGCAGCGGCACCTCAAGCGCATGCTCGCCTTCTCGACGATCTCGCATGCCGGGATCATGCTCACCGGTCTCGGCGCCCTCACGGTGGACGGGACCGGCGGGATGCTCGTCTACGTGGTGGGGCACGGGCTGGTGAAGGGGGCCCTGTTCATGATCGCCGGCATCCTGCTCGCCACCCAGGCCAGCATCGACGAGATCGCCCTGCGCGGCCTCGGGCGGGGGATCTGGCCCGCCGGGGTCGCCATGGCTCTGGCCGGGCTGCTGCTCTGCGGCCTGCCCCTCGGGGTGCTCGACCAGGGCACGCGCCTCGTTCAGGGTGCGCTGGCGCAGCAGGGCCACGGGATCGCCCTGGCGGCCGGCGCCATCGGTGCGGCGCTGACCGGGGCCGCGGTGCTGCGGGCCGCGGGCCGGATCTTCCTCGGGCTCGGGCCCGATCCCGGCGACGAGGCCGGGGCCCCGAGCGAGGACGAGCGTGAGAAGGCCAACCGGCCGCTCTGGCTGATGCTGGCGCCGTGCTGCCTCCTCCTCGCCCTCGATATCGGTCTGCCGGCTGGCCTTATCGAGCACGCCCTCCCGCGGGCGGCGTCGGCCTTCATGCATCGGCCGGCCGTGGTCGCGCTGGCGGAGGGGCCGGTCTGGCTTCCCTGGGCCTCGCTCGCCGCCGCCCTCGCCGGCGCGGGCTACGGCCTGTTCCGGAGGCACCTGCCCGCATCGGTGGTCCGGCCAGTCAGCGCCTCGCAATCGGCGCCGACCCGCGCGCTGGAAGTGCTCCACAGCGGCTTGATCGGCGACTACGCGGCGTGGCTCGCGGTCGGCGTGGCGGTGATCGCGGCCGTGCTGGCCACGGCGTGAGGGCGACCCGCGACAGGGCTTCGCGGGCTCGTACCGGCGCGGGTCGTCGAACGGAGGTCCGGCCGCGCCAGACCTTCCAGGAGGAGGATTCGGTTATCGAGGAAAGTGGTGCCGCAAGAGGGATTCGAACCCCCGACCCCCTCATTACGAATGAGGTGCTCTACCAGCTGAGCTATTGCGGCCCTGGCCCCGACGGGACCGTCAGCGACGCGCGGTGTCCGGCGCCGGACGTGGCAGGCTCATAGCGGCCCGGCCCGCGTAAGGCAAGGCCACAGCCGGCCCTCGCGGGCGTCAGACGGCCCGGTCCGCCGCCAATTCGTCCCGCAGGAATGCCGCCACCTCCGCGCGGTCCACGCCGGGGGCGATGAAGCTCTGGCCGATCCCCCGCGCGAGGATGAAGGTCAGCGCGCCGTCGCGGACCTTCTTGTCCTGGGTCATCGCGTCGAGGAGCGCCTCGACGTCGCCGCACCCGCCCGGGACGGCCTGCAGACGGGTCGGCAGGCCGGCGAGCGCGAGGTGGTTGGCGACGCGGCCGGCATCCTGGCCGGCGCAGAGCCCGAGCCGGGCCGAGAAGCGGAAGGCGAGGGCCATCCCGATCGCCACGCCCTCGCCGTGGACCAATCGGGCAGAATCGTAGCCGGTCAGGCGCTCCAGGGCGTGGCCGAAGGTGTGCCCGAGATTGAGCAGCGCACGCTCGCCGTCCTCCCGCTCGTCCCGGGTCACCACCGCGGCCTTGGCCCGGCAGCAGGACGCGACCGCCTGCTCGCGCTCCGGGCCGCCCGCGAAGATCCCGCGCCAGTTCGCCTCGCACCAGTCGAAGAAACCCGGATCGGCGATCAGCCCGTACTTGGCGACCTCGGCGTAGCCGGCGCGCATCTCGCGCTCGGACAGCGTGTCGAGCGCCGCCGTGTCGGCCAGGACGAGGCGCGGCTGGTGGAACGCGCCGATCAGGTTCTTGCCCAGCGGCGCGTTGATCCCGGTCTTTCCGCCGACCGAGGAATCGACCTGTGCGAGCAGGCTCGTCGGGACCTGCACGAAGCGCACGCCCCGCCGAAGAGTGGCGGCCGCGAAGCCCGCGAGGTCGCCGACCACGCCGCCGCCCAGCGCCACGACGAGGTCGCCGCGCTCGACCTTCAGGGCCAGGAGCCCGTCACAGACCTCCGCGTAGCCCGCGTAGGATTTGGAGGCCTCGCCCGGCGCCACCGTCACCACGCCCGCCTGAAGGCCGGCGCGCTCCAGGCTCGTCCGCAGCCGCGCGGCGTAGAGCGCGCCCACCGTCGCGTCCGTCACGATCGCCGCCCGGCGGCCCCCGAGCGCGGCGACGGCGGCGCCGGCCGTGTCGATCAGCCCCCGCCCGATCTGGATGTCGTAGGCGCGGCCGGCGTCGAGGGGCACGTGGACGGTCAGGAGGTCCGGACGGGGCTCGGTCATGGGTCGGTTCGCTCGGGTCTCACTGGGCGGCTACGGGGATGGATCCTTCGCCGCTGAGATGGGCATCCAGCGCCTCCAGCACGTCCTGGACGACCCGGTCGTGCGACACCTCCCGCGAGATGACCATCACGTCGGCGACGGCGTAGACCGGGTGGCGCACGGCCATCAGGTCCCGCATCGTCGCCTCCGGATCCTCGGTCTGCAGCAGCGGACGGTTGCCGCGCTTGCGCACGCGCCGCATCAGCACGTCCAGATCGGCCTTCAGCCAGACGGAGACCGCCGATTCCGCGATGCGCGCGCGGGTGGCCTCGCGCAGGTAGGCGCCCCCGCCGGTCGCCAGGACCAGCGGGCCGGCCCGCAGCAGGCGCGAGATCACCCGCTCCTCGCCGTCGCGGAAGCTCGGCTCGCCGTAGATCGCGAAGATGTCGGGGATCGTCAGGCCGGCCGCGGCCTCGATCTCGATATCGGCATCCTTGAAGATCAGCCCGAGGCGGCTCGCCAGGCGCCGGCCGACGGTGCTCTTGCCCGCCCCCATGAGGCCGACGAGCACGATCGAGCGCAGGCCGAGCGCGCGGCGCAGACGCGCCTCGATCGGTTCCCCCGCCTCCTCCCCGCTCATGGCCTCCTGCATCGGCTCCTGCATCGCATCCGTGCGGCGTCCCCGCCTCTCCACCGGCCCCCGCGCGCCTGTCGCCCGGGCAGCCACACATCCTGCGGCAGGCTCTTAGCGCGATTCAAGCGGCCTGCGAAACGCATCGCTGTGTCGTCGCGGGCCTTGTCAGCGCCTTGTTCACGTGGTCGAACCCGGGCACCGGCGGCGGCTCGCAGAAGGCCTTCGCCCGCCCCCTCTCCGCCGCCAGCGCCCGTCTGCCCGAGGTTCGACCGACGTGCCGACCCTGTTCCGTTTCTTTGCCACCCTCGCGATCCTGGCGGGTCTGGTCTACGCGGCCATGTTCGCGCTCGCGCATTTCGTCCAGCCGACGCCGCGGGAGATGAGCGTGACCATCCCCGCCTCGAAGCTGCAGCCGGGCAACCGTTGAGCGGGGCGGAGAGCGGCGGCGACGCCGCCCGGGCACCCCGTCCCGAGGTCGCCGAGTACCTCGACATGCTGGCCGCCGAGCGCGGGGCCGGCCTCAACACCCTGAGCGCCTACCGGCGGGACCTCGACGACTACCTCGGTTATCTCGCGCGCTCGGGCACGGCGCTCGGCGACGTGGATGCCGGCACGCTGCGAGCCTTCCTCATCGACCTCGAGACGAGGGGCCTGAAGGCGTCCTCGGCGGCGCGGCGCCTGTCCTGCGTCCGCGGTTTCCACAAGTTCCTGTACGCCGAGGGCGGTGCCGAGAGCGATCCGAGCGTCGCGGTGTCCGGTCCGCGCCGGGGACGCGCGCTCCCCAAGGTGCTGTCGATCGCGGAGGTCGACCGGCTGCTCGCCACGGCGCAGGCCGCCGCCGGCGCCGACCAGCCTCCGGGCCCGGCCCGCCGGGCGCGCCGGATGGTGTGCCTGCTCGAGCTGCTCTACGCCACGGGCCTGCGCGTCTCGGAACTGGTCGCCCTGCCCCGCACGGCGGGCGCGAGTCGCGAGCGCTACCTGATCGTCAGGGGCAAGGGCGGCCGCGAGCGCCTCGTGCCCCTGACCGAGGCGGCCCGCGCCGCCATGGCGGCGCATCTTCCGGCTGTGCCGGAGGATTCCCCGTGGCTGTTTCCCGCCGACAGCGACAGCGGCTACCTCACCCGGCAGGCCTTCGCCCGCGATCTCAAGGTGCTGGCCGCGGCGGCCGGTCTCCACCCGGACCGCGTGAGCCCCCACGTGCTGCGCCACGCCTTCGCCAGTCACCTCCTGCAGAACGGCGCCGATCTGCGCATCGTCCAAGAGCTTCTCGGCCATGCCGACATCTCGACGACGCAGATCTACACGCACGTGCTCGACGAGCGCCTGAAGGCGATGGTCCGCGATCTGCATCCGCTGATGGATCGCTGAGCGGTCCCGCGCGGAACGCCTGGCAACTCCTGGTGGGTCGCCCCAATTGTATAGGTTTAGCGAACTGCCTAAGAGTAGCCCCTCGCCATACCGGTACGCGAGCCCGTCTTTACCAGAGAGAGTTTTCCTATGTCAGGCCCCACGGCCTCGCAGGTCGGCATCGAGCCGGACCGGGCGGGGCACACGCGTGCCGACCAGCTTTCCCAGCAGGAGCGGCAGCGCCTCGACAACCAGCTGTGCTTCGCGGTCTACGCCGCCGCTCACGCCTTCGGCCGCGCCTACCGCAACCTTCTCGGGCGCCACGAACTGACGTATCCGCAATACCTCGTCCTGCTGGTTTTGTGGGAGCAGGACGGATTGTCGGTCAAGGAGATCGGGAACCGCCTGTTCCTGGACTCGGGGACGCTGACACCGCTCCTGAAGCGCCTGGAAGCCTCCGGGCGGGTGCGCCGCGCCCGCGACCGGGTCGACGAGCGTCAGGTCAGTATCTTCCTCACCGCCGCCGGCGAGGCCTTGCGCGATGAGCTCGCCTGCCTTCCCGACGAGGCGGGCGGCATGACCGGCCTCGATATCCAGGGCCGCAAGGATCTGCTTCACGATCTCGTCACCCTCAGGCTGAGCCTGCAGGCCGGGCTCATGCCTGATTGAGGCCGGCGCGCCTGGGCCGGGAGCGGCCGGGTGGCCGCTCCCGTCTGCGCGCGAGCCTGCGCCTCAGGACTGCGCCTCAGGACTGCGTCTTGAGGTAGGCGATGACGTCGTTGATCTTCTTGTCGTCGGGGTAGCCCTGGAAGATCATCTTGGTGCCGGGCACCTTCGCCTTCGGGTTCTTCAGCCACTCGTGCAGGTTGGCCTCGTCCCACGTGATGCCCGAGTTCTTCAGGGCGGCCGAGTAGTTGTAGCCCTCGTAGGTGCCCGCCTTGCGGCCGACGACGCCCTTCAGATCGGGGCCCACGCCGTTCTTCTGGAAGTTGTGGCACGCCTTGCAGGGGGCGAACGCCTTCTCGCCGGCGGCGGCGTCACCGGCCTCCTGGGCCTGCGCGGCGAGGGGCATGACGACGGCAAGGACGGCGCCGAAAACGAGTGAACGCATGGATTTCCTCCTGTTGGCCGCCGCTGCGGCAGCGATGCGGGCAGAGCTTGGCTGCCTGGAACAGCTCTAAATGAATCTGCCCGGCGGGCGCAACGGCCTAGTCTGGGATGGCCGTCGGCCGCGGGCCGATCTGCGGCCGTTCCAGGTCGCCGCTTCCCTCAACACCGCGTGATCGGATTGGCTCCGCGGGACGGCCGCGGCGCCGCTCTCTCAGGCCCCGTGATAGGTCCGGTACCAGTCGACGAAGTGCCCGATCCCCGTCTTCAGCGGTGTGGCGGGCCGGAAGCCGGCATCCCGCACGAGATCGTCGATGTCGGCGTAGGTCGCTGGAACGTCGCCGGGCTGCATCGGCAGAAGGATCTTCTCTGCTTTCCGGCCCAGCGCGTCCTCGAGGAGGGTGATCATCTCCAGGAGTGCCACCGGCTCGTTGTTGCCGATGTTGTAGATCCGGTAGGGCGCGGAGCTCGTTCCGGGATCCGGCGCCGCGCCGCTCCACGCGGGGTCCGGCGCGGCCGGCCGTTCCGCCAGCGCCTGGATCCCCGCGACGATGTCGTCGATGTAGGTGAAGTCCCGGAGCATCCGCCCCTCGTTGAACACGCGGATCGGCTCGCCCGCCAGGATGGCGCGGGTGAACAGGTACAGCGCCATGTCCGGCCGACCCCAGGGACCGTAGACGGTGAAGAAGCGCAGACCCGTGGTCGGCAGGCCGTAGAGGTGGCTGTAGCTGTGCGCCATCAGCTCGTTCGCCTTCTTGGTCGCGGCGTAGAGGCTGAGCGGATGGTCGACGTTCTGGTGCACCGAGAACGGCATCGCCGTGACGCCGCCGTAGACGGAACTGGAGGAGGCGTAGAGCAGGTGCCCCACACCGCCGTGGCGGCAGGCCTCGAGGATGTTCAGGAAGCCGACGAGGTTGCTCGCCGCGTAGGCGTGCGGATCGGTGAGCGAGTAGCGGACGCCGGCTTGGGCGGCGAGATGGATCACCGTGCGGAACGCGTGGCGGCGGAACAGCGCGTCGAGCCCGTCGCGGTCGGCGAGGTCGAGGCGCGCGAAGCTGTAGCCCGGGAAGCCCGCGAGGCGCTGCAGACGGGCTTCCTTGAGCCGCACGTCGTAGTAGGCGTTGACGCTGTCCAGGCCGACCACCGGCCGGCCGGCCTCGAGGAGGCGCAGGGCGAGCTGGTTCCCGATGAAGCCGGCGACGCCGGTGATCAGAACAGGTGGCAGGGACATGCGCGCGGACCGACGGGCTGACTGGCCGCCCCGGGATCGAGCCGCCCCGGGATCGAGCTGTAGCATGGGGTCGGTACGCGAGAAATCGGTCCGCTGCCGTGGACCTGCTCATGCCCCGCGCGGCTTGTCGCGCGGGCGCGTGACCCGCTAGGCTCGCGGCTGCCGTGCAGCCCGACCCCAGACCGCTCCCCGACAGCCTGACGCGTCTGCTCGCCGCGCCGAAGCCGCGCCCGGTCCGGGCGCGTCCGAAGCCTTCGCGGCAAGACGGTGCGCTACGGGCGCGGGAGCCGCACTCCGCGCATGCCGCGCTCGAGACGGCGATCCTCCGCGGGTTCGTGTTCGGTCTCTCGGGCCTCGTCTGGCTCGTCGTGCTGGCGCTGTCGGTCTGGCACATCGCGCACTGAGGACGGCCGTGGCCCTCGCGCGGGGCTGTGGATATCGGTGGTGCGCCGGTTCACCCGCGTCTTCATCAGTACGCGAACGGCCAAGTTCGCTATTGAGGCGGCCAGACCGGGGGCGGCTCGACGGCGAGGATGGGACGATGTCTCTGACGGGGCGTTTCTGGTTCCGGAAGACCTGGACGGGACGGCTGGTACTCCTGGTCGAGGAGGAGCGCCCTCGCTGGTTCGGCCGCGGGTCCGGCAAGCCGCGCTGGCGCAACGCCAAGCTCCTCGACTTCGCCGAGCCCGAATTGCGGCCGCTGATGGCGATGGAGAAGCAGCACCGCGCGGGCGGCGTCACCGGCCAGGTCCGGTCGCTCCGCCCGGTCCCGTCCGCGCCGGAGGCGCGGGCCGCGAACGGCTGAGGGCCGACGGGGCGGGTTGCGCCGAGGGCTGGTCCGGCGCGCGGCCGTCACCACCTGTAGCGGGTCGCTCCGCTCCAAGTGGCGCCCCCGCAACCGGTGAAGGCCATGCCGCGCTACTTCTTCCACACGCAGATCGGCGAGGACGTCATCTCCGATCCGACCGGGATCGAGCTGCGGGATCCGGACGCGGCCTGGGAGGCGGCGCGGGAGACGATCCGCGCCGCCCTGCGCCACCCGCAGGATCAGGCCCGGCTGATGACCGCGTGCCTCGTGGTCGCGGACGCCGACGGCGAGGTCGTGCTGGAATTCCCGTTCAGCGAGGCCGTGGCGCTGCCCGCGGACGGGACCCCGACGCGTCACTGAGATCGGCGACGCCCGCGTTCCGCGCCCTACATCGCGCCGCAGCCAACCGGAACGGAGCTGCGCCCGCATGGATACGCCACCGAACGACCTCGATGCCCGCGCCCTCGGCCGGGCCGCGCCCGCCAAGGGGCTGGCCCGGGAAGCCTGCCCCTACGCGGAGGGGACGGAGGCGCGCACGCTCTGGTTGTCCGGCTACGACGAGGCGCTGGCTGAGGGCGAGACGCCCGTCACCGGCGGTCTCGCCAAGCACCCGGTCGACGGATCGTCCCGCTGATGGAAGCCCGGACCGCACCGCATCCCGGCGCGCATCATCCCGCCCTCGACCGCAAGTCGGTCGGGGCCGTCGTCCTGGGCAACGCCCTCGAGTTCTACGATTTCACCGTCTACGCCTTCTTCGCCAAGCCGATCGGCGAGGCCTTCTTCCCGGCGAACGACCCGACCCACAGCCTGCTGGCATCGCTCGCCCTGTTCGGCATCGGCTACGTCATGCGGCCCATCGGCGGCGTGCTGATCGGCGCTTTCGCGGACCGGGCCGGCCGCAAGCCCGCGATGCTGATCACCATCGCGCTGATGGCGGTCGGCATGGTCCTGCTGGCCGCCTGCCCCTCCTACGCGACGATCGGCGGCTGGGCGCAGGTCATCGTCATTGCCGGCCGCCTCGTGCAGGGTCTCGCCCTCGGCGGCGAGGTCGGCCCCTCGACGGCCTTCCTGCTGGAAGCCGCGCCCCCGGACCGGCGCGGCTTCGTGACGAGCTGGCAGATCGCCAGCCAGGGCTGCGCGGCCCTGTTCGCCGGGATCGTCGCGACCGCCCTGGCGCTCGCGGTCGGCGATCAGGCGATGGCGCAGTGGGGCTGGCGGCTGATGTTCGCCCTCGGCCTGTGCGTCGTGCCGGTCGGCCTCGTCATCCGCAGTCACCTGCCCGAGACGGCCGGCGCCGAGGAGGATCCGCACGCGGCGGCCTCGACGACGGCGGTGGTCGGCCGGCTCCTGCGCGAGCACGGCCGCCTGCTGGGCCTGACCTTCCTGGTCATCGCGGCCTCGACCGTGTCGAACGCGGTCGGCACCAACATGCCGGTCTTCGCCGGCGCAACCCTCGGCCTGAGCGAGACCGCCGCCACGGCGGTGCCGATCGCGCTCGGGCTCGCCTCGGTGATCTTCCCGCTGCTCGGCGGCTGGCTGGCCGACCGGTACGGGCGGCGACCGGTGATGATCTGGCCGCGGGCGCTGATCCTGATCCTGGCGATCCCGGCCTTCGCCTGGGTGGTGCGGGCGCCGAGCGCCGCCAGCGTGTACGCGGTCACCTTCCTGCTCTCGGCCCTGTCGTCCATCAACGCCGCGGCGGTGATCGTCGGCATCCCCGAGGCCCTGCCCCGGGCGGTGCGCAGCGCCGGATTGTCGATCGTCTACGCGGTCTCCGTCTCGGTGTTCGGCGGCAGCACCAACTATGTGGTGAACTGGCTGATCGCCGCGACCGGCGACCGGCTCGCGCCGGCCTACTACCTCGCCGCGTTCAGCCTCGTCGGGACGATCGCGGCTGTCCTGCTGCCCGAGACGCGCGGGCGCGACCTCGACGCCGATTCCGAGGCGTGATCGGCAAATTCGGGTCATCGCGGATTATGTATGCACGGATCGCATCGCGGCGCCTCATCCATGCGTCCGACGCGGAGCCCGCGCCCCGGGTATGTGCGCTCGCGCACGGATCTCGCCGCGGAGGAGCCGGATGCCGTGTTCAACGCTAGGTAGGCAGGCGCGGCGGGCCTAGACCGGCGCGATGCCCACGCCCTCAGAGACGCGCCGCCCGCTGGTCCTCGCCGCGGTGATGGCGGCGATGTTCATGATCGCCATCGAGGCGACGATCGTCTCGACGGCGATGCCGCAGATCGCCGGCCAGCTCGGCGACCTCCACCTCTACGCCTGGGTGTTCGCCTCCTTCCTGCTGACCCAGACGGCCACCACGGTGGTGTTCGGCAAGCTCTCGGACCTGTACGGGCGTCGGCCGGTGCTGCTGTTCGGCATCGCGGTGTTCCTGGCGGGCTCACTCCTGTGCGGGCTCGCGTGGTCCATGCCCTCGCTGATCCTGTTCCGCCTCATCCAGGGCGTCGGCGCCGGGGCGATCCAGCCGGTGAGCCTGACCGTCGTCGGCGACCTGTACGCGGCGCGGGAACGCGGCCGGGTCCAGGGCTATCTCGCCAGCGTCTGGGGCATCTCCTCGGTGGCCGGCCCGCTGGTCGGCGGCCTGATCATCGGTCACCTGAGCTGGCCCTGGATCTTCTGGATCAACCTGCCGGTCGGCGTGATCGCGGCCGGCCTGTTCCTGCGCTTCCTCCACGAGGGCGTCGAGCGCCGCCCTCGCCAGATCGACGCGATCGGCGCGGCCCTGTTCACCGCCGCCATCGCGGCGCTGATGATCGCGCTGACCGAGGCGGGCGAGTCGGCCGAGGCCGCCCTGTGGCCGGCGCTGGCCTTCGTGGTGGCCGCGCTCCTGTTCGTCGTCCAGGAGCGGCGCGCGCCGGACCCGATGCTCGACATCCGCCTGTGGATGCAGCGCCCCATCGCCACCGCCAACACCGCGACGCTCCTCTCCGGCATGACGGTGATCGGGCTCACGGCGTTCCTGCCGATGTACGTGCAGGGCGTGCTGCGGCAATCGCCCCTGATCGCCGGCCTGACCCTGACCCTGATGGTGCTCGGCTGGCCGATCGGCGCCACTACGGCGGCGCGCAGCTTCGTCCGGTTCGGCCTGCGCCCCATCCTGCTGGTCGGCGCGACGCTCCTGCCCCTCGGCGCGGTCGCCTTCGTCGCGCTCGGAACGGACACCTCCCCGGTGGTGGCGGCCTGCGGCTCGGTCGTGATGGGGCTCGGCATGGGCTTCCTGTCCACCGCCGCCATCGTGATCATCCAGGACAGCGTCGCCTGGGCGCAGCGCGGGGCGGCGACGGCCTCGAACATCTTCTCGCGCAACCTCGGCTCGACGCTCGGCGCGACCGTCCTCGGGGCCGTGCTGAATTACCGGCTCGCCAATCCGTCGAGCGGCCCGGCGGTGAATTCCGATCAGCTCCGCCGCCTGCTCGACGATCCGGCAAGCCTCGGGGCCGGCGGGGAGGCGATCCGGGGCGGCCTGCAGCACGCGCTGCACGGCACGTTCTGGACGGTGTTCGCCGTGGCGGTGCTGACCCTGCTCCTGTCGCTGCTGGTCCCGCCGGTGGCGATCTCCGACCGGCCGCGCGAGCTCGCCGTGGAGTAGGCGGCGGAACCTTCCGATAGGACAGACGGCGCCGCTGTCGCGGCCAGCCCGGCTCGGGACGCGCACGAGCCCGTCTCCACAGCGGCCCTTTGACTGTCCCGCCGGAGCCCCCTAGCGTCCGGCCATGCCCCTCGTGCCGCCCCCGCGCCCCGCAGCCCAGCCCGCGGCGGACATCCCGCCGACCAGCGTGCTCAACGCGAACCAGCCGGAATGGTCGGTGGGCGAGCTCGCGGGCGCCCTGAAGCG
Source organism: Methylobacterium sp. 22177 (assembly GCF_052045615.1). NCBI lineage: Bacteria > Pseudomonadati > Pseudomonadota > Alphaproteobacteria > Hyphomicrobiales > Methylobacteriaceae > Methylobacterium > Methylobacterium sp. 22177. The sequence continues at coordinate 65,524 of NZ_JBQEPK010000005.1, forward strand.
CACCCTCGAGGACGCCTTCGGGCACGTCCGCCTGCGCGGCGAGATCTCGGGGTATCGCGGCCAGCACGGCTCGGGCCACGCCTACTTCTCCCTGAAGGACGGGCAGGCGCGGATCGACGCGGTGGTCTGGAAGGGCGTGTTCGGACGACTTCGCCAGAGACCTCAGGAGGGTCTGGAGGTCGTCGCCACCGGCCGTATCACGACCTTCGCGGGCAAGTCCTCGTACCAGATCGTCATCGAGAGCCTGGAGCCTGCCGGGCTCGGCGCCTGGATGGCGCTCCTGGAGGAGCGCAAGAAGCAGCTCGCCGCCGAGGGTCTCTTCGCGCCGGACCACAAGCGGCCGATCCCCTACCTGCCGCGGGTGGTCGGCGTCGTCACCTCGCCGACCGGCGCGGTGATCCGCGACATCCTCCACCGGCTGGAGGACCGCTTCCCCCGGCCGGTCCTGGTCTGGCCGGTGCGGGTTCAGGGCGACGGCGCGGCCGAGGAAGTCGCGGCCGCGATCCGCGGCTTCAACGCCCTCCCGGCCGGGGGCCCGATCCCGCGCCCGGACGTGCTCATCGTGGCCCGCGGCGGCGGCTCCATCGAGGATCTCTGGGCCTTCAACGAGGAGTGCGTCGTCCGCGCCGCCTTCGCGAGCGCGATCCCGCTGATCTCGGCGGTGGGGCACGAGACCGACACCACGCTGATCGACTACGTCTCGGATCGCCGCGCGCCGACCCCGACGGGCGCCGCCGAGATGGCGGTGCCGGTCCGCGCCGACCTGATCGCCACGGTGGCGGACCTGGCGGCCCGCGGCAGGGGAGCGGTCGGGCGCCGGATCGACCGCGACCGCTCCGACCTGCGCGCTCTCGGGCGCGCCTTGCCGAGCGCCGACGCCCTGCTGGCGGCCAAGCGCCAGCGGCTCGACCTCGCCGAGGCGCGCCTCGCCCCGGCGCTGGCGGCGGGCGCGAGCCGCCACCGCGCGCGGCTCCAGCTCCTGCTCGACCGGATGGCCCGGCGCTCGCCCGACGTGGCCCTCGCCAACGCACGCGCGCGGCTGGCGCGGATCGACCACCGGCCGCTCCACGCCCTGCGCAACGATGTCCAGCGCAAGGGCGAGGCCCTGATCCAGCTCGGGCGACGCCTCGTCGTCGCGCGCGAGGCCAGCCTGGAACGGGCCCGGGCGCTGCAGGCGCGCCGAACCGACCGGCTGCTCGCCCTGTCGGAGCGCCTCGCCCAGGCGGGTGCGCGCGGCATCGAGCGGCGCCGCGACCGGCTCGACGGTCTCGCGGGCCTGCTCGGCTCCCTGAGCTACCGCGCGGTGCTCGACCGGGGCTACGTGCTGGTGCGCGACGCCGCGGGGCTCCCCGTCCGCCGCGCGGCGGCGGCGGCGGCGGCGCAGCGTCTCAGCCTGCAATTCGCCGACGGGACCGTGACGGCCGTGCCCGACGGGACGGACGATCCGTCCTTGCCGGTCGATCCGTCCCGGCCGGCGAAGCCCGGACGTCGCGGCGGCGCGGCCGCACCGGCGGCGCCGGGCAAGCGGACCGGCACGCGCCCTGCCGCGACGCGGCAGGGATCGCTGTTCGACGCCTGAGACGACGGCCGGGGCCGGATGAAGGAACTGGGCCGAGCCCCCCACCGCGTCTCAGCTAGGCTCCGGGCCGACCCGATAGTGATAGCGGTACAACTCGTGCTCGAAGCCGAGGGTGCGGTAGAGCGCCCGTGCCGGCGTGTTCGCGGCGACGACCTGCAGGCAGGCGGCCCGGGCGCCCTCCGCCCGGCCCCAGCGCAGCAGCGCGCCGACCGCGCGCCGGGCATGGCCGCGGCCCCGCAGGGGTTCGGGCGTCGCCACCGCCTCGATGACCATCAGCTCGCGATCGAGCACCCCGAAGGCGATGGCGCCGATGCCGCCCTCGGCCGCGGCGGCCGCGAAGGCCCGCGGCAGGGCCAGGGCGTTGACGGTGTCGCGGAACACCTGCGCGGCCGCGGCATCGGCGCGGTTCACCGCGTCGCGCAGGGCCAGCCAGTCCGGCCCCGGCGCCGCGGCGACTGCCACCGTTGGATCGGGCGCGGTCGGCACGTCGTCGAGGGCGCGGATCAGCGTGCAGGTCTCGTCGACCACGGTGTAATCGCCGCCGGCGAGGAGCGGCTCCATCTGCGGCGCAATCGCCGGCACGCGGAAGATCGGGCGCTGTCCCAGGCGTCCGTAGATCGCGCGCGCGGCCTCGACGGCCGGTCCGGGCGCGCCGCTGCCGCGCATGGGGTTCACGGAATTCTGCCGCTTCGAGCGGCCTCCGGCGGCGCGCAGCAGATAACCGTGCACTAGGAGCTCGCGCGGGCTCGGCCAAGCGTTGAGGCAGGCCTCCTCCACGCGCCAGGCCTGTTCGAGATCCGCCATCGCCGCCTCCTCCGACCCTCCTGATCGCACGCGGTCACGACTGGGCCAACGGGTCCGGGACAAGACTTCGCGCATGCGGCGTCGCGTACGCTTGAAGCATTGTGGCGCCGCGCGATGTCTCGGCGATGTCTGAACCCGAAGTCCTGTTCTGCCTGCACTTCCTGGGCGGAAGTGCCCGAAGTTGGGAGCGTCTCGCGCGCGCCCTCGACGGGATGCCGTTGACTTGCGTGCCGGTAGACTTGCCGGGATTCGGCGACGCCGCGGACACGCCGGGCTATTCCGTCGCCGCGATGGCCGATCACGTGGCCGAGGCCATCCGCGCGCGGGCACCGGCGCGGTTCGGAATCGCCGGGCACAGCATGGGGGCCAAGGTGGCCCTGGCGCTCGCGCGCCGGGCCGAGGATGGCGAGGCGGGACTGACGGGCCTCACCGACCTCATCCTGGTCTCCGGCTCGCCGCCGAGCCCGGAGCCGATCCCGGAGGACCGGCGTGCCGAGATGCTCGCCTGGATCGACGCGGACCCCGAGACTCGGCGCCGCGAGGCCGAGGCCTTCGTGCGCGCCAACGTGGGCGACGGCCTGGATCCGGAGACCGAGGCGCGGGCGGTGGCCGACGTCCTGCGGGCCGAGCCCGCCGCCTGGAAGGCGTGGCTCGAGGAGGGCGCGAACGAGGATTGGTGCCGCCGCATCGGGATCCTGCGCACCCCGGCGCTGATCCTGGCCGGTTCCGAGGATGCCGACCTCGGGCCGGACGCGCAGCGGGCCCTCACGGTGCCCCATCTCGCGCACCATCACCTCGTCACCGTCGACGGCGTCGGCCACCTCCTGCCGCTGGAGCGACCCGCCGCCCTGGCCGACCACCTGCGCGCCCATCTCGGCGACCGGCCACGCCGGTCCGTGGAGGCCGGCCCGGCGGTCCCGCCGGACTACGCGGCGCTGATCGCCTCCGAACGGGTGAACAGCCGCCTGCGCGGCACCCTGGCGGCGCGCGTCGCGCCGGACGATCCCGCCTATCAACCGGCGGCCCTCGACGCGGTGGAGCTCGCGATCCTGCGGGCCGCCCTCGCCCGCGCGATGCCGGTTCCGCACCTCGATCTGGCCGCCCGCCTCGACCGGCGGCTGGCATCCGGCGACGGCGATGGCTGGCGCTTCGCGGCGCTGCCGCCGGACGCGGAGGCCTACCGCGCCGCCCTGCGCACCCTCGACGCCGCCGCCCGCGTCGCCCGGGACCGCCCCTTCGTCGCCCTCGACGCGGCCGAGCAGGACGGGCTGCTCACCCTGTGCGAGCGCGCGGGGCTGAAGGTTCCGGAGAGCCTCGGTGGACGCCTCGACGCCGACCGGATGCGGCTCTGGTTCGAGGATCTCCGTGCCGACGCGGTCCGTCTCTGGCTCGGCCACCCGGCAGCGCTGGCGCGGATCGGCTTCTCGGGCATCGGTGCCGGCGGCGACCGGCCGGGCGAGATCGCCGACGACCTGCCGGGCTTCCGCGCCGTCGGGCTCGACGCGCCGGAACCCTGGGAGCCACGGGCGCTGCGGACGGAGGCGGGACGATGAACCTCGCGGGGATGCGGACCTACCGCGCGGACGAGGTCGTCGACGCGGTCGTGGTGGGGACCGGCGCGGGCGGCGCGCCGCTCCTCGCGCGCCTCGCCGCTTCGGGGCTGAAGGTCGTGGCCCTGGAGGCCGGACCAAACTTCACGCCGGAGCGCTTCGCCTTCGACGAGACGCTCGCGGACGAGATCTACTGGACCGAGGAGCGGCTGAGCGGCGGCTCGACTCCGGAAGCCTTCGGGGCGAACAACAGCGGCACCGGCGTCGGCGGCTCGACGCTGCACTGGGGCGCTTTCGTGCCCCGGGCCGACGCCCGCGACCTGCGTCTGCACACGGAGTCGGGGGAAGGTGTCGACTGGCCGCTGACCTACGAGGACCTGCTCCCGTTCTACGAGCGGGTCGAGCGGTTCCTCGGCGTCTCGGGCGCGCAGAGCTACCCGTGGGATGCCGACCGCCGCTATCCCCTGCCCCCGGTCCCGCGCAACGGTCCGGCGCAGATCATGGCCCGGGCCTGCGAGGCCCGCGGCATCCGTTGGGCGGACGCGCCCGCCGCCGTGGTCTCGCGGGACTTCCAGTCCGAGGACGGACCGCGCCGCAACGCCTGCATCAATTGCGGCTTCTGCCACCAGGGCTGCCGCACGGGCGCCAAGGCCAGCATGGACGTGACCTACCTGCCCTACGCGGTCGCCCGCGGCGCCGAGATCCGGGCCGAGGCCTTCGTCCACGGCCTGGAGCGCGGCGCCGACGGCCGGATCACCGGCGTGGTCTACCGGCAGGACGGCGCGGAGCGGCGGCAGCGCTGCGGCGCGGTCTTCCTCTGCGCCGGGGCCGTGGAGACGCCGCGCCTGCTGCTCCATCTCGGGCTCGCCAATTCCAGCGGCCAGATCGGGCGCAACTACATGGGCCACGTGGCGACGCAGGTCTGGGGTACCTTCGACCACGAGGTGCGCATGAACCGGGGCTACCCGTCCTCGCTGATCACCGAGGACTTCGTCCGCGCCGGCGCCGACTTCGCGGGCGGCTACCTGATCCAGAGCCTCGGCGTGGTGCCGGTGACCTTCGGCAACTCGGCGGCGCGGGGGCGCGGCCTGTGGGGGCAGCCGCTCCTCGACTACCTCGACCGCTACAACCACCTCGCCGGCATCGGCATCAACGGCGAGACGCTGCCCTGCGACGCCAACGTGCTGACCCTCGCCGACGAGACCGACGCGCACGGGATGCGCAAGGCCCAGATCAGCTTCGGCTACAGCACCAATGAGAACCGCCTCAACGCGCACGCCACGAAGGTCATGCGCGGACTCTGGGAGGAGGCGGGGGCGGACGACATCTGGGTGCTGGAGCGCGTCGCCCACACCCTCGGAACCTGTCGGATGGGCCGCGACGGCTCGAGCGCCGTGGTCGACCCGCACGGCCGCAGCTTCGACATCGACAACCTGTGGATCTGCGACGGCTCGACCTTCCCGAGTTCGCTCGCGGCGAACCCGGCCCTGACCATCATGGCGCTCAGCCTGCGCAGCGCGGAGGCGTTCCTGGCCGGCGGCCCCTGAGTCGGCTCAGCCCGCGGCGACGCGCAGGTCCGCGAGCCCGCGCCGCTGGCGACCCGCCCCGTCGAAGTTCGACGGGTCCAGCCACGCCGCGAAGCCGGCGCGGACCCGCGGCCACTCGGCGTCGGTGATGGAGAACCACGCCGTGTCGCGGGAGCGGCCCTTCACCACCACGGCGTTGCGGAAGATGCCCTCGAAGGTGAAGCCGAGCCGCAGCGCCGCCGCCCGGGACGGGGCGTTGAGGCTGTCGCATTTCCACTCGTAGCGTCGGTAGCCGAGCTCGTCGAAGGCGCGGGCCATCATCAGCGCCATGGCCTCCGTGGCGGCGGGCGCCCGCTGCAGCCGCGGGCCGAAGTGGAGGTGGCCGACCTCGATCACGCCGTTGCCGGGATCGATCCGGAGATACGAGGCGATCCCGAGGGCGTCGCCGCTCGCGGGATCCAGGATCGCGTGGAACAGCGGGTCCTCGCTCGCCTGCTGCGTCGCCAGGCGCGCCCGATAAGCCTCCGCGCTCTCCGGCATCTCGTCGCCGAGATAGGTCCAGCCGCGCGTGTCGGGGGCGGCGCTGTAGGTGGCGTAGAGCGCGTCCGCGTGCGCCGCGGCGTCGAGGGGTACCAGCCGGCAGAACCGGCCCTCCATCGGCGCGCGGGGCGGACGCGGGCGCGGGCTCCAGTCCGGCAAGGCCTGGCCGATGGGCTGGCCGAAGCCGTTGAGGCGCGCGCTCACAGCCCGCTCCGCTCGGCGACCAGCCCGGCGAGACCCGCCTCGCCCTCGGCGCGCAGCCCCGCGATGACCCCGTGTCGGTCGGCCTCGGGCCTGTTCTGGCTCATCTTCCACTTTCCCTCGATCCGCGTGATCGGAATCTCGATGCCGAGGATCCCCCGGACCTGCGCGGCCACGAAGGGCGCCGGCGCGTCCGCGACCGCCCACGGCTCGGCCCGGGGCGCCTCACGCAGGGCGGTGAGGTCGGCGATCTGGCGCCCGAGCCAGTCCGCATCCTCGATCACCCGCGGCCGGCCCCAGGCGTGGACGGTGGCGTAGTTCCAGGTCGGGACCACCCGGCCGTGCTCGCTCTTGCTCGCGTACCAGCTCGGCGTGACGTAGCCCTGAGGCCCCTGGAACACGACCAGGCACTCTTCCGCCGCGGCGAGATCCTGACCCTGCGGGTTGGCGCGGGCGAGGTGCGCCCGCAGCACCCCGTGGGGACCGGCATCGTCCAGCAGGAACGGGATCGGGTTGGCCGTCAGGCCACCCGCCCCGGCGGTCACCAGCAGGCCGAGCGGGTTGGCGCGGATCAGCGCGTGCTGCGCGGCGCGGGAATCGTCCCGGAAATGCGGCGGCTGGTACATGGGCCTGTCCTGCGGCGGTCGTGCGGACCCGTGCTTGACCGTTCGGCGGTCCAGGCGAAAGGTCCAATTCTCGAACTGCGACTGGACCAATTCGCTGCATGGCCCGGGCTCCCCTGCCCCTGACGCTGACCCTCGACGCCGCGGCCGCGGCGCCGCTGCACGCCCAGCTCCGGGAGGCTCTGCGCGCGGCGATCCTCGAACGCCGGCTGCCGCGCGGGGCCCGGCTCCCGGCCTCGCGGGTCCTGGCCGCCGACCTCGGCTGCGCGCGCGGCACCGTCGTCCTGGCGCTGGAGCAGCTGACCGCCGAGGGCTACCTGACGGCGCGGCCGGGCTCCGCGACGCGCGTCGCCGCGACCTTGCCGGACGACGCGCTGCCGGCGCCCGGTCCGCTCCGGCGGCCGGGCACCGAGCCGGCCCCGAACCTGTCCCGGCGGGGCACCCGCCTCGTGGCCGCGCCGCCGCGGCGCTACATGGCGGGTCCGGCGGTGCCGGACGCTTTCGCCCTCGGCCGGCCGGCCCAGGACGCCTTTCCGTTCGAGGTCTGGGGCCGCCTGCTGCAGGCCGAATGGCGCCACGGCCCGACCGAGCGGCCGGACCCGCGCGGCTCGCCGGCCCTGCGCGGCGCCATCGCCGCCTATCTGGGCCAAGCGCGCGGCGTCGCCTGCGAGGCCGACGACGTCATCGTCACCGCGGGCATCCGCCAGAGCCTGCGCCTGCTCGCCGAGCTGCTCCTGGATCCCGGCGAGGCCGCCCTGGTCGAGGAGCCCGGCTTCCCCGGCATCGCGCAGGCCCTCGCCAGCGCGGGCCTGAACCCGATCCCTGTCCCGGTCGGTCCCGGGGGCCTGTCGGTGACCCCGGCCGCCGCGCGGACGCCCGGCGCGCGGCTCGCGGTGGTGACGCCGGCCCACCATTACCCCCTCGGGCACGCCATGAGCCTGGAGAACCGCCTCGACCTCCTGGCCTGGGCCGAGGCGGTCTCGGGCTGGGTCGTGGAGGACGATTACGACGGCGCCTACCGCTATGCCGGGCGCCCGCTCGCGCCCCTGCGCACCCTCGATCGCGGCGGCCGGGTGATCTACGTCGGCAGCTTCTCGAAGCTGCTGCTGCCCGCCCTCGGCCTGAGCTACCTCGTGCTGCCCCGCGGCCTCGTGGCACCCGTCAATCAGGCGCTGGCCGAGACGGGCCCCGCCCCGCCCGGGATCGGCCAGTGGGCGCTGGCGCGCTTCATCGAGGACGGACACCTCGCCGGTCATCTCCGGCGGACCCGCCGCCTCTACGCCCTGCGCCAGGAGGCGCTGATCGAGGCCGCGTGCCGCCACGCCGGGGACGTCGCGGCGGTCGCCGCCATGGAGGGCGGGATGCACGTCATCGCCCGGCCGGGGCCGGCCTGGGGCCCGGCCCTGAGCGACGTGGCCGCCGCGGCGGCGCTCGGGCGCGCGGGGATCTCGGCGGTCGCGCTCTCGGCCTACCACGCCGGGCCGGCGGAGCCGGGCCTGCTCCTCGGCTACGCCGCCGTGCCGGAGCGGGCGATCGAGCCGGCCGTGCGGCGCTTGGCGGAGACCCTGCGCGGTGCGCCGGATCCCCGTCCGAACGGCCACCCTCGAGACGCGCTCAGTGCACGATCGCGCCCGTCTCCATGAACCGGTTCAGCCGCTCGATCAGCGGCGCGACCATCACCCGCTCGAGCTGCGGCAGCAATCCGCGCCGCGCGTGGGCCACGTTGGCCTCGGCCTGTTCCCGGGCGAGGCGATGCCAGCGTGCCCGGTCGTCCCGGCACGCGGCCCAGGCGCGCTCGATCGACCGGAACACGAGCGGCAGGCGCTCGGCCGGGTCGGGCACGAGGTCGTAATGGTGGTCGATCAGGCCGCCGAAGGTCTGGAAGCCCAGCTCGGACAGCCGCTCCACGGCGCGCGGCGCGCCCACCGTCACGAAGGGCAGGCCCGTCGCCGCCGCCTTGAGGGACTTCTCGGTGATCCGCTCGACGCCCGGCTCGAAGAAGTCGGTCTCCGAGATGACCGTGAGGTCGCACGCCGCGTAGGCGCGGGTGTCCAGGGTCATGACCATGTCGGTGCCCTGATCGGCATCGATCCGCCGCGCCCGGCGCGGGATCCAGCTGCCGACATCGGCGAGCAGCGGCCCGAAGGCCGCCTCGATCTCCGGCGGCGCGTGGAAGACGTTGATGCCGCCGGCCTTCGGGTTGTCCTCGCCGATGCCGTGGAAGGAGATCAGCCCGTCCCGGTCCAGCCCGCTGAGCTGGAACCAGCGGTAGAGCAGCACCCGGTGCCAGCGCAGGGCCGCGTTCTGGCAGAGGAACCGGGCCGGGCCGGCGGCGCGGGCGAAGGGCGCGTAGCCGGTGCGGTCGAGGCGATGCTGGGGGAAGAGCCGCGGACCCGCGGCGTCGTCCAGCCAGAGGGCGACCTGGAGCGGGAAGAACTCGAAGATCCAGAACCGCAGGCCCTCGCCGTAGAGGCGCTCGTAGTCGAGCCGCAGCAGCCGGTTCTGCGTGACCAGGATCACCCGCTCGCGCGGGATCGCGCGTTCTTCGAGGTTCCGGTGCAGTGCCTCGAAGGTCGGCGCGTGCAGGCCCGGCCCCTCGTTCGAGAGGTCGAGGAGCAGCGCGGCGCGCCCGGCGCGGAGGTTCTCGGCATCCCCCGGTTCGAGGAGGTCGAGGCGCCCGTTCGCCTCCGGGAAGCCGAGGCGCACGAAATCGAGGACCGGCAGGCAGAGGACGTGGTTCGCCGGGCCGGGTTGGGTGGTGACGGTGACCCGCTTGCCCAGCCAGCCGAGGGCCGCCGGCAGGAAGTGCCCGGCCTCGCCCCGGGGAACGAGCAGGATCTCGGACGGGACTGGCCCGGATAGGACTTGGCTCATCGTGACGCCCGCGCGGCCGGTTCGGACGCGGTCCGCCGCCGCGGGACCGCGCCGAGCCGGATAATGCCTCGGCGCGGGGGCGTCGAGGTCAGGCCGGGACCGGCTCGGCGGCGCGCACCGGGGTCGGCCCGGCCCGGTAGGCCGCCGAGGCCTCCTCGGTCCGCCAGCAGGCGACGCGGTGGCCGGGCGCGATCTCGGCGACCGGCGGCATCTCGCGGCGGCAGCGCTCCTCGGCCAGGAAGCAGCGCGGCGCGAACGGGCAGCCCGGCGGGCGGTTCGCGAGATCCGGCGGGCTGCCCGGGATGGTCTCGAGCCGCGAGCCCTTGGCGAGCGCCCCTTCCGCCCGGCTGCGCAGCAGGCCGATCGTGTAGGGGTGGTGCGGGTTCAGCACCACCTGATGCGCCGTGCCGGTCTCGACGATCTTGCCCGCGTACATCACGGCGATCCGGTCGGCGACCTCCACGGCCGCGCCGAGGTCGTGGGTGACGATCACGATCGACAGGCCGAGGTCGCGCTGCAGCTCGCGCAGGAGCAGCAGCACCTGGATCTGCACCGTGGCGTCGAGCGCCGTCGTCGGCTCGTCGGCGAGCAGCACCTGCGGCCGGCAGGCCAGCGCGAGCGCGATCATGGCCCGCTGGCGCATCCCGCCCGACATCTCGTGCGGGTAGTTGTCGAGGCGCCGCTCCGGGCTCGGGATCCGCACCCGCTCGAACAGGGCGAGCGCCCGCTTGCGGGCCTCGTCCCTGGAGATCGTCTCGTGCCGCAGGATCGCCTCGGTGATCTGCCGGCCGACCGTGTAGACCGGGTCGAAGGCGAGCAGCGGCTCCTGGAAGATCATCGAGACGTCGCCGCCGCGGAAATCGGCGAGCTGGCGTCGGGTCAGCGCCTGCACGTCCTTGCCGGCGGCCCGGATGCCGCCCTCGATCCGGCTGCGCCCCTCCGGGAACAGCCGCAGGATCGCCCGCAGGGTCACGCTCTTGCCGGAGCCGGATTCGCCGATGAGCGCCAGCGCCTGGCCGCGCTCCAGGGTCAGGTCGACGCCGTCGACGACCTGGACCTTGCCGAAGGCGACGCGCAGGTCCTTCAGGGCGACCGCGGGTTCTGAACCGGACATCGGGGTGCTCATGCTGCCAGCGCGCCCGCGGGGGCCGCGGAGTGGCCCGAGCCGGGCTGCCGGGCGAGGCAGGCGACGCGGTGCAGCGGCCGGATCGTGTCGAGGGGCGGCTCCGTCCGGCCGCAGACGTCCTCCGCCAGGGCGCAGCGCGGGTGGAAGCGGCAGCCCGCGGGCGGGTCGATCGGGTTCGGCGGGTCGCCCGCGAGCAGCGCCGCCTGGGTGCGGTTGTCGGGATCGAGCGACGGCATCGAGGCGAGCAGCGCCTCGGTGTAGGGGTGCGCCGGCGCGTCCAGCACCGTGTCGGACGGGCCGATCTCGGAGACCCGGCCGAGATACATCACCATGACCCGGTCGGAGATGAAGCGCACGACGTTGAGGTCGTGGCTGATGAAGATGTAGGTCAGGCCGAACTCGGCCTTGAGGTCGAGGAGCAGGTTCAGGACCTGCGCCTCCACCGACTTGTCCAGCGCCGAGACCGCCTCGTCGAGAAGCACCAGCCGCGGCTCCAGGGCGAGGGATCGGGCGATGTTCACCCGCTGGCGCTGGCCGCCGGAGATCTCGTGCGGGTAGCGGCCGGCGAAGCGCTTCGGCTCCAGGCCGACCCGGGCGAGCAGCCCGCGGGCGCGCTCCACCGCCTCCCGGGCGGGCACGCCGTTGACCTTCGGGCCGAAGGCGATCGACTGCTCGACGGTCATGCGCGGGTTGAGCGACGCGTAGCTGTCCTGGAACACCATCTGGGCCTGGCGGCGGTAGGACCGCCAGGGCATGGCGCGCTCGCCGACCGCTTGGCCGTCGTACAGCAGCGTGCCGGAATCGCGCTCGATGAGGCCCATCAGCAGCTTGGCGGTGGTCGACTTCCCGCAGCCGGACTCGCCGACGATGCCGAGCGTCTCGCCCTTCAGGACGTCGAAGTCGACGCCGTCGACCGCGCGGACCACCTGGCGCTTGCCGCCGGCCTTGCGGACCGGGAAGTGCTTCACGAGGCCCGAGACCGAGAGGAGCGGCTGGGCGGGTCCGCCGCGGTCGCGGGCGAACGGGTCGGGGGCGTCCGGGATGACGCTCACTGGCGAATCTCCATGGCGGACCGGAGGCCGTCCGAGAACAGGTTGAAGGCGATCGAGACGATGAAGATGCAGACGCCCGGGAGGGCGGCCACGACCGGGTTGACGTAGATCGCCGTGCGCAGGGTGTTGAGCATCAGGCCCCATTCGGGCTCGGGCGGCCGCACGCCGAGGCCGAGGAAGGACAGGCCGGAGGCCAGGATCATCGACACCGAGATCAGGCTGGTCGCGTAGACGAAGATCGGCCCGACGACGTTGCCGAGCACCTGCACGCGCATGATCGTCAGGGCCGAGGCGCCCGACAGCTTGGCGGCGTCGATGTAGTCGCGCTTGCGGATGCCCGTGGTGACGCTCTCGGCGACGCGGGCGATCTGGGGCACGAACACGCAGGTCAGCGACACGATCGAGTTGAAGATGCCGGCGCCGAGCGCGCCGGACAGCGCGATCGCCAGCAGCACCGACGGGAAGGCGAAGAACACGTCGATGGTGCGCATCAGGATCGTGTTGGTCCAGCCGCCGACGTAGCCGGCGAGGATCCCGATCCCGGAGCCGATCACGAAGGCGATCAGCACCGGGGTGACGCCGATGAACAGCGACAGCCGCGAGCCCAGCATCAGCCGGCTGATCATGTCGCGGCCGAGCTCGTCCGAGCCCAGCCAGTAGGTGGCGTCGCCCACGTGCTTGAGGCGGCGCAGCATGGAGCCCTTGTAGGGGTCCATGGGCGTGATCCAGGGCGACAGGATCGCGATCAGCACGACGATCAGGATCACGGCGCCCGCGCCCATGGCGACGGGGTCGCGCACGAGCCGGTGGCCGACATGGCCCCAGAAGCCCCGCGACGGGGCGAAGGCGGCCTCGGGCCCGTGGGCCACGTCCTCGGCGGCGAGCACGCCGCCGTCGAGGGCGACGGAGGCCGCGGTGACGGGAGCGGTCATCATCGGGCTCCGGCTCAGGCGCGCTCGATGCGCGGGTCGAGGGCGGTCTGCATCACGTCCACCAGCAGGTTGAGGACCACGAAGAACATCGCCAGCACGAGGATCGAGCCCTGGAGCAGGGGCAGGTCGCGCTGGAAGATCGCGGCGTTGAGGAGGAAGCCGGTGCCGGGCCACGCGAACACGGTCTCGACCAGGATCGAGCCGCCCAGCAGGTAGCCGAGCTGCAGGCCCATGATGGCGAGCGCCGTCGGGGCGGCGTTGCGCACGACGTGGCGGAACACGCCGCGCTCGTCCATGCCTTTGGCGCGCAGGGCCTCGACGAAGTCCTGGGACAGGATGTCGGCCACGAGCGCCCGGACCGTGCGGGCGATGATGCCCATGGGGATCACCGACATCGTGATCGCCGGCAGGATCAGGTAGCGCAGGTGCTCGAAGTCGGGGCGCCAGTTGCTGGAGCCGTCGGGCCCGGCCCCGGTGGGCGGCAGCCAGCCGAGATTGGCCGAGAACACGATCACCAGGACCATGCCGAGCCAGTAATGCGGCACGCTCACGCCGAAGACCGACACGGCGGAGGCCGCGCGGTCGGCCACCGAGTTGCGGTGATAGCCCGCCACGAAGCCGAACAGGGTGCCGAAGGTGAAGCCGATCACGGTCGCCACGGAGGCGAGGATCAGCGAGTTCACCACGGCGCGGCTGACCTCGCCGAGCACCGGCCGGCCGGTGGCGATGGAGGTGCCGAGATCGCCGTGCAGCACGTGCCAGAGCCAGATCAGGTACTGGACCGGCAGGGGCTTATCGAAGCCGTAGGCGGCCCGCATCTCGTCGATGGTGGCCTGGGTGGCGTCGGCGGGCAGGACCGCGCTGAGGGGATCCCCCGGCGCGAGGTGGACGAGGAGGAAGCAGACGACGCTGACCCCGAACGCCACGGGCGTCACGTAGACCAGCCGTTTGAGGATGTAGAGCAGCATTCAAGGCCCTGTTGTCACGCCCGACCGTAAGGGCTCTCCTCCCCGCGCGAGGGAGGAGAGCCGCGTCTCGCTACCGCCCCGCGGTCGCCATCGTAATCTTCGAGAAATCCTGGAACCAGTTCTGCGCCTGGACGAAGCCCTTCACCTTGGGGCTCATCGCCCGCGGATTGACGTCGTGCGTGATCATGACGAACAGCGCGTCGTCGACGTACTTCTCGTGGACCTTTTCCAGGACTTTCGTCTGCTCGGCCTTGTCGAAGGTGTTGCGGACCTGATCGAACAGCTTGTCCATCGCCGGGTCGCAGTAATAGCCCCAGTTCGTGCCGTTCGGCGGAGCGAAATTGCACTGCAGGTGGCGGATGAAGCCGGTGAACGGGTCCTGGATGAAGTAGGAATAGTTGATCGCCGAGACGCCGCGGGAGATGTCGGCCTTGGCGCCGGCCCGCCAGATGTTGATGAGGGTGTTCCACTCCACGACCTCGTAGTCGACCTGGATCCCCACGTCGGCGAGGTTCTGCTGGACGAACTCGTTCATCGGAAGCGGCTGCATCTGGCCCGAGCCGGAGGCCGAGATCGCGACCTTGATCTTCAGGGGCTTGGCCGGGCTGTAGCCGGCCTCGGCCAGCAGCTTCTTGGCGGCCTCCGGATCGTACTTGATGTCGAAGGTCGGGTGGCCGAACCACTGGTGGCCGGGCGGCATGAAGCCCTTGGCGGGGATGGCGAGGCCGCCGAGCAGCTCCTTCAGGCCCTCGCGGTCGATGGCGAGGTTCGCCGCCTTGCGGACGCGGATGTCGTTCCAGGGCGAGCCCTCGACCCGCGACAGGTGCCACGTCCAGTTGTGCGGGTAGGCGTTGGTGACGATGGTGAAGCCGGCGCTCTTGAGCGAGGCTACGGCATCCGGCGCGGGCGCCTCGATCCAGTCCACCTGACCGGAGCGCAGGGCCGCGGTCCGGGCATTGGCCTCCGGCAGCGGGATCAGCACGAGCTTGTCGAGCTTCGGGACGCGGTCCTTGTCCCAGTACTCCTTGAACGGGACCATCTCGGCGCGCTCGCGCGGGGCGAACAGGGTCAGCTTCCACGGGCCGGTGCCCGAGGGCTGCTTGGCGAAGGCGTCCCAGGACTTGCCGAGCTTCTCCCACTGGGCCGGCGACGACATCATGATCCAGGCGATCTGGTAGGGCAGCGTCGCGTCGGGGGCCTTGGTGGTGATCTCGACGGTCAGCGGGTCGACCGCGCGGTAGCTCGCGACCGCCGGGATGCGGGTCTTGCCCTGCGCGGACTGGCGCGGGTCGTATTGCGGCGCGTCGGCCTTCAGGAGCTTGTCGAGGTTCCAGACCACCGCGTCGGCGGTGAAGTCCGAGCCGTCGTGGAATTTCACGCCCGGCCGGAGCTTGAAGGTCCACTTGGTCTTGTCGGCGGCGTCGACGCCCCAGCTCGTGGCGAGGCCGGGCACGAGGTCGGAGGCCAGCTCGGCGCTCGACAGGTCCCAATTGATGAGCCCGTCATAGACCGTGTAGCCCATGAACCGCATGCCCTCGCCGCCGTTGTCGGTCTGGCCGGTGGTCAGCGGGATGTCGGAGGCGGTCATGCCGATCCGCAGCGTCCCCTGCGCGAGGGCAGCGGTGCTCGCGGAGAGCGCCAGGGCGCCGGCCAGCGCCGCACGGGCGCCGAGTTTTCTCAGACGGGACAGCATCTTGGGTCGGGTACTCGCGTTGGTCCGCGCCAGACGGCTCGGAATACGCCCGACCTTATGCAAGCCCGCGGCCACACGCCCCGCCGCGGGGGCGCGGGCCGGTTGCGCCTACGCGGCGTCGATCAGGCTCACGTGGGCAGCGACGACCCGCCAGCCCTCCGGGAAGCGCGCCCAGGTCTGGCTCTGGCGGCCGATCTTGCCCGGCGCGCTGGCGCGGGTGAACAGCGTCATCGCGGTGGCGAAGTCGCGCCCGTAGGTCGTAATCTGCGTCTGCGCCAGGGTCCTCTCCAGGCCCACCGGGGAGCGGGCCCGGCGGAAGGCGCGGATCGCGTCCATGCCGTAGAGGTTCTCGCCGATCCCGTAGCGGACGGTCAGCGGATCGTCCCGGAACAGCGCCTCCAGGGTGGGGACGTCGTTGGTGGTCAGCGCCGTCTCGTAGGCCCGGAACGCGGCCTCGACTTCGGCCTTCACGGCGGGATCGTCGATGATCATCGGGCAAGCTCCGCGACGGGCGACGCGCTGACGCCCATTCGTTCGAGGTGGTGCGCCACGCGCAAGGCGAGATCCTCGCGCCAGGGGGCGGCGATGACTTGGACCCCCAGCGGCAACCCGGCGTCGAGCCGGATCGGCGCCGCCACGACCGGGAGGCCGATGAAGGAGATCGGCTGCGTGAAGACCCCGATATTGGCGCGCACCGGCAGCGTCACGCCGTCGAGGACGAAGTGGGTCTGGCCGCCCCGCGGGGCGCGGCAGGGCGTGGCCGGGGCCAGGATCACGTCGACGGTCTCGAACAGCGCGAGCACCCGCGCCCGGTACCAGCGGCGGAAGCGCTGCGCCCGCTCCACGTGGGGCGCCGGGATCATCGCCCCGGCGATCAGCCGGTCGCGCACCGCCGGGTCGAAATCCTGCGGCCGGGTGCGGAGACGGTCGAGGTGGAGCGTCGCGCCCTCGGCCGCGGTGATCAGGTAGGCGGCCGCGCGGGCGCGGTGCGCCTCCGGCAGCTCGACCGTGCGCCGCGCGTCCAGGGCCTCGGCCGCGCGCGCCACCGCCGCGAAGGCCTCCGGATCGCCGCCGCGGGCGAAATAGCCGCCGGCCACCGCGACGCGCAGCCCGTCCAGGCCCGCGTCGAGCCCGGGCAGGACCGGCTCGGCCGGGCGGAGCGTCGCCACCGGATCGTCCGGATCGGGGCCCTGCATGGCGTCGTAGGCGAGCGCGAGGTCGGTCACGCTCCGCGCCATCGGCCCGAGATGATCGAGGCTGCCCACGAACGGGAAGCTCCCGGCCCGCGACAGGCGGCCGTAGGTCGGCTTGAGGCCGAAGCAGCCGCAGAAGGCGGCCGGGACGCGGATCGAGCCGTTCGTGTCGGAGCCCAGGGTCAGGGGCACCATCCCGGCGGCGAGGGCCGCGCCCGAGCCGCCCGACGAGCCGCCGGTCATGTGATCCAGGGCGTGCGGGTTGTGGGCGTCGCCGTCGTGGATGTTCTCGCCGGTGAAGTCGTAGGCGTACTCGCCCATGTTGAGGGCGCCCACGAGGATCGCCCCCGCGGCCTCCAGGCGCCGGACCAGGGCGCCGTCCCGCTCGGCCGGCGCCCGCTCCCGGTTGATCTTCGATCCGGCGCGGGTGGGCAGGCCGTCGATGTCGATCAGATTCTTCACCGCGAAGGGCACGCCGGCCAGCGGGCCCGGCGGCGACCCGTTCCGCAGCGCCGCGTCCTGCGCGTCGGCCCGGGCCAGGGCGCGGGCGGACAGCACGTCGGTGAAGGCGCCGACCCGGCCGTCCAATCGGCCGATCCGGTCGAGGGCCGCCGCGACGACCTGGCGCGCGGTGGTTCGACCCTCCGCGACCGCTGCGGCGATCGTGGCGGCCGTCGCGGGGCTGCTCGCGCTCACGCTTCGAACCTCGGCGCCGCGTCGATCTCGTCGGCGAGCGGGAAGGCCTCCACCAACTCGGCCGCGGCGGCCAGGACGCGCAGGTTCGCGGTCACCGGCGCGATCCACGCCGGATCGAGGGTGAGGCCGAGAAGGGCCGCCGCGGCCGCGGCGTAGCTCTCGGGTTCGTACGGGGGGGATGTCTCGGGCATGGCGTTCCTCAAGCCGACCGCACGGGTCGCATCGATCGCGGCTAGCAGGCCCCGTGCCGCGAGCGCCCCGGCGCCTCCGCCCGCTGGCCGGGCGATCTGCCCAGAGCGTAGGCAGTTTCCCGGGTGCTGGCGATCGATTCGAAGGGCTTCACGGCACGTGCACAGAAAATAGGCTGTGGCGGATGGGCAGATCCTGGGCAGATGGTCGCCCCCGGGCGGGAGCCGGGCCGGGGCCGGGCGTCGGGGGAACCACGAGGAATACTCTGTCGAATTTGCAGGTCTGCTTTGTGATGGAAGTATAGGTCCATCCCTCAGCCATCGGTTCGGCGCTCGCCGGGCTGCGGCGCGCGTCGCTCGGCCAGGATGCACCCGCGGGGACCCGCCGGCGAATCTTGTCGTCGTCCCGTGCGCGACCTATCTGCCGCGTGCAGCGAAGTCCTCGGGACGGATGCAGACCCGGGCAGCGGGCCTCGGCCAGACGCCGGTCTGAGGTTTTTGCGCATCGCCGGCCAGGACTCTTACAGAGAGGGCCGGGATTGTCGCTGTGCCGGCCGCCTGCGCAGGTCTCGCCGATTGCATCTGGCGTGAAGCTCTGATTAAGGGCTTTGCGATCTTCGAACAATGGTCCGACCCGAGCGTTCAGACGCAGGCGAACGCTCGGGTCGGACCATCGGTACAGCCGGTGGATCGGTGCGGTTCCGGGGCGCGGGGATGGCGTCGGAACCTGCAGACTCAGTACGTGCCCGGCCCCGCCGGATGTCCCCGCGACACGCGAGACGTACCCAACTGAGAAAGGTCAGATGAGCGCATTCGACTACAGGAATTTCGACGACCGTCGCCAGAACTCGCAGAACGCCAAGGCCGCCCTGCTGGCCAAGTTCAAGGCACGCCCCGCGGCCGATGACCCCGAGGTGATCGCCAAGGCCAAGGCCCGCGCCGAAGTGGCCAAGGCCCGCGAGGAGCGCTCCCGCGAGCGCGAGGCCGCCCGGATCGCCGCCGAGCGCAAGGCCGCCGAGGAGAAGCGTCAGCGGGAGGAGGCGGAACTCGCCGCCCAGCTCGCGCGCGAGGCCGCCGAGCTGGCCGCCGCGCAGGAGCGCAAGTCGGCCGACCTGGCCGCCAAGAAGGCCCAGCGCGACGCGCGCTACGCGGCCCGCAAGGCGAAGGTGAAGACCAAGCGCTGAGCGCCGGCCGTCGGCTCCCCCGAGCTTCGGACGCCCACGACGCCCGCCCGCAAGGCGGGCGTCGTCGCGTCCGGGGTCCGCTTCCGCCGCCGGCAACCAACGCGCGCGACGACGCGTTGAGGGCGTCCGAACCGCGACGCGCCCGTGCGGCGCGGGCAGCCGAGGCCGCGATGCGATCCCGATCCCCGCTGGCGCCCATCGCGGCGCTCGTCCTCCTCGCCCTCCCCCTCGGCCTCGCGCCCCGGAACGCCCGCGCCCAGGGGACCGACTCGGTGATCGCCTGCGAGACTCTGATCGCCGCCCGCCGGATCGACGCGGCCTCGGGCAGCGGTGGCCCCGCCCCATCGGAGGCCGGCTGCAGGCGGATCCCGCGCGGCGCGATCGGCACCGTGGAGCAGCGGGCCCTGATCGGCGGCGCGCCCTACGAATGCCTGACCGTGTCCGGCGGGGGTCCGTGCCTCTGGATCGTGCCCTGAGGCGCGCGCCGTCGATTTTTGCCGGAGCCGGCACTCTGACCAAGCTTCACGGGTGATCGAGACGCTCTATCTCGGTCCTGAGCGAGTGAGGTCCGAACGTCCGTATGCCGAGTACCCTGGCAAGCACACGAGTATCGATCATCGCAGCGACCTGGATCGTCTCGGCCCTGGCCTGCGGGGCCGCCCGCGCCGAGCCGCCGATCCGGAGCCCGGAGGACGCGGCCTGCCGCAACGAGGCCCGCGCGAAGGTGTTCTCGGCGCCCAACCCGCAGGGTCTCGAACTGGAGGAGATCGGACGCCGCATCTACTTCGCCTGCATGGACCGCGTCGCGAAGGCGGCCGCACCGGCGGCGAGGAGCGGTGGCCGGCGCCATCGGCACCGGCGGCATTGACCCGCGGCGCGGGCGTCAGGCGTCGAGCGGCGCGCCGATCCGGGCGCGGAGCCGCAGCCGCAGGGCCTCGTTGCCGCCTTCGGCATCGAGGGCGGCCATCAGGCGGAGCAGCTGGCTGAGCGGGGTCGACCGGCTCTCGACCGCGTCGGCGATCTGCTCCGGCAGCGACTTGGCGGCCGGTACGAAGCGCGGTGCCGGGCCGGCCTGGTGAGTCTGGGGCATGCGAGGCGCTCGTCCTTCGAAGGAGTCCAGATTGGCGGGCGGGTCGCTACGCCTTTCGATCGACCGACACCAGTCCCTTTCGCGTGAATACGTAGCCGGCATCGCTCCGCGTCACCGCGCGGCAACAGCGTGGCGGGAAAGTGTGGACGACGTCGGGCCGGTCGCGGAATCCGCTTGCCGGTCTGCCGCTCAGCTGTCCGCCAGCGGCGACTGCGCGAATCGGTTGAGCAGATCCTCGGGGTCCCGGTAGATCGCCACGCAGCCGGCGCTTCTCAGGTCCGCTTCCGGGAAGCCGCCGCAGAGGAGGCCGACGGTGCGCAGCCCCGCCTTCGCGGCCGCCTCGGCATCGTAGGGGGTATCGCCGATGACGATGATCGCGTCGCGGGGCGCGCCGTCGAGCTTCTCCAGCGCGGCTTCGAAGATGTCCGGATGCGGCTTCGACCGGTCCGCGTCGTCCGAGCTGGTGGCCACATCCACGAGGTCGCCGATCTCCAGGATCTCGGTGTAGTGCTCGACCTCGGAGCGCTTCCCCGACGAGGCGAGCGCGATTGTCAGGCCGGCGGCGCGGATGTGCTCGAACAGCGGCCGGACACCGGGGAAGGGTCGGACCTCGGACAGGTAGCGACGCTTGAACAGGTCCGAGCGGTAGGCTTCGATCGTCTCGCCATCCCGCGCGACCCGCTCCTCCGACAGGAAGACCGGCATCAGCTCGTCGCCGCCCTTGCCGATCTGCCGGCGGACGTCCGCGAAGTCGGTCGTCACGCCGAAATGCGCGAAGGCCTCCACCCAGGCGCGGGCATGCAGGTCGACGCTGTCGAGCAGGGTCCCGTCGATGTCGAAGATCACCGCGCGCATCGCAGCCCCGTCGCGGAGCCCGGCGCCCGCGTCAGGGCGGACAACCGATCGGCGCCGGGCCTGTTCCGTCCGGGCGCCGCGAACGCGGCTCCCTTCGACGACGGAAGCCCGCCCCTGCGCGAGGGACGGGCTTCGGAGAAGGTCCTGGCGGCGCCGGGGCGCCGGCCGTCAGTGCATCGAGGCCGGGGTCCGGGCGGGCTTCGCCTTGGCGGCGAGGCCGGCAGTCACCGCCGCCTTGGAGGCGCGGGCGGGCTTCGGGGCGGCCGGCTTCGCGGCGGCCTTCACGGTCGCGGGCTTCACGGTCGCGGGCTTGGCGACCGCGGTCTTTGCGGCCGCAGGCTTGGCGGCGGCCTTCGACGCGGCGGGCTTCGACGCGGCGGGCTTGGCGCTGGCAGGCTTGGCGCTGGCAGGCTTGGCGGCGGTCTTCGCCGGCGCGGCCTTCGGGGCGGCCTCGGCGACCACGACCGTCGCGGCGGCAGCGAGCATCGCGTTGGCGCGCAGCTCGGCCTCGGCGCGGATCCAGTGGGCGGCGGCCTGCCCGTGGATCCGGCCCTCGTTTTCCCAGATGTAGTAGGCGCACTCGCGCACGTGGTGCTCGCTGATCAGCATGCGATCGATCTCCTGTCCGTCCCGGGACGACGATGGGAGAGCCGGGTTAAGCGTCGGTTAACCCTGCCGCCCGCGACCGGTCGCGGCGCGTCGGAGCCGTCGGAGCGGGGGCTACTCGGCGATCCCCAGCACCCGCCGCGCCTCGGTCAGCAGCACCGCGTGCCGGGCCGCGCCCGGGCCCTGATCCGGCGCCTCGCGGCCGGCCCGGGCGATCAGGTCCTGGAACCGCCGCCGGTCGAGGGCCCGGTGCCCGATGCTCGCGAGCACCGCGCCGAGGACCGTCCGGACCGCCTCAGTGCGCTCGTCGGCCATCGCGGCGGCTTCGGACGAGGCCGCGCTCGCCTGGGCCTCCGCCCGCGCGACGGTCGCCGCCTCCGCGCGGGCCTGCGCATCCGCGAGCGCCGCGGCGAGGCGCTGTCCCTCCTGCCAGGCCTGGTCGTGCTGATGCGTGCGCAGCGCCAGCAGCACCTTGAGCGAGGCCGCTTCCGCCCGCGCCGCGTCCAGCTTGGTTTGAGCCTCGCGCAGATCCTTCAGCAAGTCCTGCGCGAGGGTCTGGTCCGCGGTCACGTCCACTGCCGGCTCCTCTGGCATTCGATGGCGTTCGTCCTGTCGCGCCGCCGTCCGAATGTCCACTCTCGCGGGCCGGCGGGACGGGACGACAGGTTGAGAAAATCCGCTCGCCGGTCCACATGGACAGCGGCGCCTCGGGCGCCTGTCCCGGCCGGCCTTGAACCGGCGCAGCGGAGTGTTGCCACCATGTTCATCCAGACCGAAGCCACGCCGAACCCGGCCACCCTGAAGTTCCTGCCCGGCCGCGTCGTGCTGGCGGAATCGACCTTCGAGGCGCGGGACGCCGAGGCGGCCGCCCGGTCGCCCCTCGCCGCGGCGCTGTTCACCGTCCCGGGCGTGGCGGGCGTCTATTTCGGGCACGATTTCATCTCGGTGACCAAGGCCGAGGACGGTTCGGAATGGGCGCAGGTCAAGCCGGCGGTGCTCGGCGCGATCATGGAGCACTTCCAGTCCGGCGCGCCCGTGATGGCCGAGGGCGGCCACGGCGAGATCGAGCCGGGCGACGAGTTCTACGACGAGGCGGACCACGACACCGTCGTGACCATCAAGGACCTGCTCGAGACCCGGGTCCGGCCGGCGGTGGCCGGCGACGGCGGCGACATCACCTTCCGCGGCTACAAGGAGGGTGTGGTCTACCTGGAGATGAAGGGGGCCTGCTCGGGCTGCCCGTCCTCCACCGCGACCCTGCGGCACGGCGTGCAGAACCTGTTCCGGCACTTCCTGCCGGAGATCCGCGAGGTCCAGGCGATCTGAGGGTCGACGCCCGCGCGGCGGCGTGAGCGGCCGAGCGGCCATGCCGCGCGGCCTGCTCCGCGTCCCTGAGATTCCGCGTCACTGAGGCGGCACGCCGACCNTGCCGCGTTCCGGTCCCTGCCCCGGCGTCGGAGCTTCGGGCCGACGCGGCGGCCCTGTCCGGGGCCGCGGGCGCGCACCGGCGCAAGCCGGCAACACTCCGCCGGTGATCGGCGCGGCGCGGTCGCCCCGACGCTGACGAGGCGGCGGCTTTGTTCTAACACTGGAGGCTCTTGGCGCCCGTCGCGGCGCGGGGAGGCAGCGGCCGGTGCGGACCGGCTTGTGGGAGTGAGCGTGCGTATTCTGGCCATCGACACAGCGCTGGACACCTGCGCCGCCTGCGTCATGGCGGAGGAGGTCGAGGCGCCCCTCGCCGCCGAGTCGCTGCCGATGGCGCGCGGCCACGCGGAGTCGCTGCTGCCGCTGATCGAGCGGGTGATCGCCCGGGTCGAGGGCGGATTTGAGGCGATCGACCGGGTCGCCGTGACGGTCGGGCCGGGCAGCTATACCGGCCTGCGGGTCGGCCTGTCGGCGGCCCGCGCCATCGGCCTCTCGACCGGCAAGCCGGTCGTCGGCGTCGGGACCCTCTCGGCGCTCCTCGCGCCGCTTCTGGCCGAGACCGTCGAGGGGACGATCGCCGCGGTGATCGACGCCCGCCACGGTGCCGTCTACGTGCAGGCGCTGGGACCGGGCGACGGCCTCGCCCCCGCGCACCTCGCCGTCGAGGCCGCGGCCGAGCAGCTGGGCGCCGGCCCGGTGGTGCTGACCGGCTCGGGCGCGCCCATGCTGGCCGCCGCGCTCGCCGCGCGCGGCGTCGCGGCGCGCGTCGCCCATGTCGGCGGTCCCGATATCGCGTCGGTGGCCTCCCTCGGTCTCGTCGCCGACCCGGCGCAGGCGCTGGCCCGCCCCCTCTACCTGCGGGGACCGGATGCCCGGCCGCAGGACCACGCGCGGATCGCACGGCGATGACGCGCCCGCTGCCCTTCTGGCCCTTCGACTGGTGGTTCGCGTGGTGGGACGCGCTGACGCCGGAGCCCTACGTCGCCCCGCTGCGCGACGCCGCGCAGGCCCCCGCCCTCGCCCGTCTCCACGCGACCGCCTTCGCGCGGCCCTGGGACGCGCACGAGTTCGAGCGCATGCTCTGCGAGCGCTCGACCCACGCGCACGCCCTCTGGCGCGCGGGCGTGCTCCAGGGTTTCGTGCTCTCGCGCCGGGCCGCCGACGAGGCCGAGATCCTGACAGTCGTGCTGTCCCCGGCGCTGCGCGGCGGCGGCCACAGCCGCAAGCTGCTCCGCGAGCACTTGGCGAGCCTCGCCCTGGACGGCGTCGCCCGGGTTCATCTGGAGGTCGACGAGGGCAACGCCCCCGCCCTGCGGCTCTACGCCCGGCACGGCTTCCGGCAGGTGGGCTCGCGCACCGGCTACTATCTCAAGGCCGACGGCAGCCGGGCGACCGCGCTGACGATGAGCGCCGACCTGTGACGCCGTGAGCCGCCTCGGCATCGCCTGGCGGGTCGCGGCCCTCGCCCTCGCCTTCGCTGTGCTGGGACCGCCCCACTGGATCGCCCTGCGGCTCCTCGGCCGCCGCGCCACCCTGGCGCCGATCCTGTTCCACCGCGTCTTCCTGCGCCTGTTCGGCGTCCGCGTCACGCAGAGCGGCACGCCGCCGGCCCCCGGCGAGGCGGCGCTGGTGCTCGCCAACCACGTCTCGTGGCTCGACATCATCGCGGTCGGCTCGCTGCGGCCGCTCTCCTTCGTGGCGAAGTCCGAGATCGCCGGCTGGCCGCTGATCGGCGCTCTCGCGGGGCTGCAGCGGACGATCTACATCGACCGGCAGCGCCGCGGCGCGACCGCCGCGGTCAGCACCGCCATGGGGCACCGCCTCGCCGAAGGTGAGCTGGTCGTCCTGTTCGCGGAGGGGACGACCGGCGACGGCACCCGGCTCCTGCCGTTCCGCTCCTCCCTCGTCGGCGCGGCCCGCGCGGCGCTCCAGGCCGAGGCCGGGCGCGGCCGGGTGCGCCTCCAGCCCCTCGCCATCGCCTATCCCCGGCGCAATGGCCTGCCGGTGACGCGCGCCGAGCGCGCGGAGATCGCGTGGTACGGCGACATGGAGCTGGTGCCGCACCTCGCGGCCTTCGTGCAGGGCGGACCCATCGACGTGCACGTGGTCTGGGGGGCGCCGATCGCCTTCGAGGCGACCACCGACCGGAAGGCTGCCACGGCGGCCGCCGAGGCGGAGGTGCGCGCGGCCCTGCGGGGCGCCGGCAGCGGCGTCGGGACCCTGCCGGCGCCGGATCCCAGGCCGGCGGCCCCGGGGATCGGCCTCCAGGGGCCGGAGATCGCGACGGTCTGACCGGTCGGCGCCGCGGGAGCCGCGATCCCCGCGCTGCTCAAGGGCTAAGGTCCTGAGCCGGCGGGGAATCCGGTCTCAGGGCTTGGATGTAGGCCCGCGCTGGACGGGTCAGATCCGCTCTCGCCCGGAGAGGCGCTGTTGCGCCGGGTGAATCCGGGGATCCGCGCAAGAGTAATGTGTAGAAATCACCGCCAGAATACATGATGCAACGCATTGAGCGGTCGGAACGCCTCTGCTAGCTAGGCCGCAACCCGGAACAGACGGGACTTTGTGGAGGACGCCCGGTGCAAACCTGGAACCAGGTTTATGATCCGTTCGGGAGCCCGTGGCTCTCGACGCTCGCCGCTTCAGTGCCGGTCATCGCACTGCTCGCCATGATCGCCAGCGGGCGCGTGAAGGCCCATATCGCGGCCGTCATCGCTCTCGGCCTCGCCATGCTGGTGGCCATCGTCGGCTTCGGCATGCCGACCGATCTCGCCACCCGCGCCGCCATCCTCGGGATGGTCACGGGCTTCTTCCCGATCGGCTGGATCATCCTCAACGTGATCTTCCTCTACCGGCTGACGGTGGAGAAGGGCTGGTTCGCGATCCTGCAGCAATCGGTGGCCGGCATCACCGCCGACCGGCGGTTGCAGCTGCTCCTGGTGGCCTTCGCGTTCGGCGCCTTCTTCGAGGGCGCGGGCGGCTTCGGCACGCCGGTGGCCGTCACGGGCGCGATCCTGATCGGCCTGGGCTTCTCGCCGCTCGCCGCCTCCGGCCTGTCGCTGATCGCCAACACCGCCCCGGTGGCCTTCGGGGCGCTCGGCGCGCCGATCCAGGGCCTCGCCTCGGTCACCGGCTACCCGCCGGAGATCCTCGGCGCGATGATCGGCCGGCAGCTGCCGCTGTTCTCGCTGATCGTGCCGTTCTGGCTGATCTGGGTCTTCGCGGGCTTCCGCGGCATGATCCGGGTGTGGCCGCCGATCCTGGTCTGCGGCGCCTCCTTCGCGGTCGCGCAGTTCCTGATCTCGAACTACGTCAACCCGTGGATCGTCGATATCGGCGCCTCGCTCGCCTCGATGCTGGCCCTCGTGCTGTTCCTGAAGGTCTGGCAGCCCAAGGAGATCTGGTCGTCGCCGGCCCTGCGCGGCCACGATCCGTCGCTCGCCGTCGCCGGCCCGCGGCCCGTGGCGCTCGGCGCCGGCGTGCCCGGCACGCCCCCCGTCCATGTCGGCGCCCGCACCGCCTCGCAGGGCGAGATCCTGATGGCCTGGGTGCCGTGGATCGTCCTCTCGGTCATCGTCGCGATCTGGGGGACCGGCTGGTTCAAGGGCATCGTCAACCCGCTCTTCACCTGGAAGTACGAGGTGCCGGGCCTGCACAACGTGATCATGAAGGTGCCGCCGGTGGTGGCCAAGCCCGTCCCGGAGGGCGCGGTCTTCCTGTTCACCTACATGTCGTACACCGGCACGGGCGTGCTGATCGCGGCGATCATCTCCGGCCTGATCATGCGGTTCTCGCCGCTGCGCCTCGTCACGGCCTACTTCGAGACCATCTGGGCCCTGCGCTACTCGCTGATCACCATCGCGGCGATGCTCGCGCTCGGCGTCCTCACCCGCTACGCGGGCGTCGACGCCACGCTCGGCCTCGCCTTCGCGGGCACCGGCATCCTCTACCCGTTCTTCGGGACGCTGCTCGGCTGGCTCGGCGTGGCGCTCACGGGTTCGGACACGGCCTCGAACGTGCTGTTCGGCGGCCTCCAGAGGATCACCTCCGAGCAGCTCGGCCTCTCGGGCGTGCTGATGGCCGCCGCGAACTCGTCGGGCGGCGTGATGGGCAAGATGGTCGACGCCCAGTCGATCGTCGTCGCCTCCACGGCGACCGGCTATTTCGGTCAGGAAGGCAAGATCCTGCGCTTCGTGTTCTGGCACTCGATCGCGCTCGCCTGCCTCGTCGGCCTGTTCGTGATGCTGCAGGCCTACGTGCCGTTCTTCCAGCAGATGGTCATCGACCTGCCCGCCGCGGCACCGGCGGCCCACTGAGGCGGACCGGGGAGCGCCCCTCCCCGGGAGCCGCGCGCCGGACCGGGCGCCAGACTATGCGCCAAGCCATGCGCCGGCCGCCTGCGGGCGGCCGGTCGCGTCTCGAGGGCGCCGCGACGGGGCGCGCGAAGCGTGCTACAGGCCTCCCGCCGGCCCCGTCCCCGCGGGCCCGGCGCGGAGTGGGGCGGATCGGTTCGGGACGGCGCGCGTTGAAGAAGGCTTTCGTCAAATCCTACGGTTGCCAGATGAACGCCTACGACGCGGCCCGCATGGCCGACGTCCTCGGCGCTGAGGGCTACGCGGCGACCGACACGGTCGAGGACGCGGACGTCGTGGTCCTCAACACCTGCCACATCCGCGAGAAGGCCGCCGAGAAGGTCTATTCCGAGCTCGGCCGCCTGCGCGTGCTCAAGGGCGAGCGGAAAGCGCAGGGCCTCGACACGCGCATCGTGGTGGCCGGCTGCGTCGCCCAGGCCGAGGGCGCCGAGATCCAGGCCCGCCAGCCCGCCGTCGACGTGGTGGTCGGCCCCCAGAGCTACCACCGCCTGCCGGACCTGCTGGCCCGCTCCCGCGAGCGCCGCGTCGTCGACACCGAGTTCCCGGTCGAGGACAAGTTCGACCACCTGCCCCGCCGGCGGACCCTCGGGGCGTCGGCCTTCCTCACCGTGCAGGAGGGCTGCGACAAGTTCTGCGCCTTCTGCGTGGTCCCCTACACGCGGGGCGCGGAGGTCTCGCGCTCCGTGGCGGCGGTGCTCGCCGAGGCCGAGAAGCTCGCCGACGGGGGCGTCCGCGAGGTCACGCTGATCGGCCAGAACGTCAACGCCTATCACGGCGACGGCCCCGACGGCGCGCCCGCGGGACTCGCCGATCTGGTGCGCGCAGTGGCGAAGATTCCCGGCATCGCGCGGATCCGCTACACGACGAGCCACCCGAACGATTTCGACGACGCCCTGATCCGGGCCCACGCGGAGGTGCCGGCGCTGATGCCCTACCTGCACCTGCCGGTGCAGTCGGGCTCCGACCGGATCCTCGCCGCGATGAACCGCAAGCACACCGGCGACGCGTACCGCCGGCTGATCGACCGGATCCGGGCCGCCCGGCCCGACATCGCCCTCTCGTCCGACTTCATCGTCGGCTTCCCGGGCGAGACCGACGCGGACTTCGCCGAGACCCTGCGGCTCGTGCGCGACGTCGGGTTCGAGAGCGCCTTCTCGTTCAAGTACAGCACGCGCCCCGGCACGCCGGCCGCGGACCGCACCGATCAGGTGCCGGAGGCCGTCATGGCGGCGCGGCTCGCCGAGCTGCAGGCGCTCCTCGACAGCCAGCGCCACGCCTATCAGCGGGCGGCCGCGGGCCGGGTCTTCGACGTGCTGGTGGAGAAGCGCGGGCGCCATCCCGGCCAGGTCGCGGGCAAGACGCCGCACCTGCTGGCCGTCCAGTTCGACGCCGCGCCTCACCATATCGGGCAGGTCGTGCCGGTGCGGATCACCGAGGCGGGGTCCAACAGCCTGTTCGGGGAACTCGTCTCCGAGGCTGCGGCGGCGTGAGGATCGGAGCGGTGGGGATGATGGCGAGGATGACGGCTTGAGCGCATCGGACGGTGCGGGCGCGCGCGGCGCGCTCCGGGGTCGCGGCCCGGCGGCGCGGCCGACCGGATCGGACGAGGCGGTCGAGGTGCCGCTGACCTTCGACGACAACCGCCTCGCGAGCCTCGTCTTCGGACAGTACGACCAGAACGTCGCCCATATCGAGCGCCGGCTGGAAGTCACCGCCACCGCGCTCGGGAACCACCTCGTCATCAAGGGGCCGGCCGACGCCGCCGAGACGGCGCGGCGGGTCTTCCAGAAGCTCTACGCCCGGGTTCGGACCGGCGGCAGCACGCTGACCCTCGGCGAGGTGGACGGCGCCATCCGCGAGGCCACCGCGCAGGCGACCCTGTTCCCCGCCGAGGCGATCGCCGCCGAGGCCGACAGGCCGCATTTCGAGCAGATCGCCACCCGCAAGCGCGGGGCCGTGCGCGCGCGCAACCCGGCGCAGGACGCGTACATCAAGCTCCTGCGCACCAACGAGCTGGTCTTCGCCGAGGGCCCGGCCGGGACCGGCAAGACCTGGCTGGCCGTCGGTCACGCCGTCTCGCTCCTGGAACAGGGCCACGCCGAGCGGCTGATCCTGTCCCGGCCGGCGGTCGAGGCCGGCGAGCGCCTGGGCTTCCTGCCGGGCGACATGCGCGAGAAGGTCGACCCGTACCTGCGCCCGATCTACGACGCCCTCTACGACTTCATGGAGGCCCGCCACGTCGACCGCGGCCTGCAGACCGGCACGATCGAGATCGCGCCGCTCGCCTTCATGCGCGGCCGGACCCTCACCAACGCGGTGGTGCTCCTCGACGAGGCGCAGAACACGACCTCCATGCAGATGAAGATGTTCCTCACCCGCCTGGGCGAGGGCTCGCGCATGATCATCACCGGCGATCCCAGTCAGATCGACCTGCCGCCGGGTCAGAAATCCGGCCTCGTGGAAGCGGTCAGCGTGCTGGAGGGCGTCGAGGGGATCGGCCACGTGCGGTTCAAGGACGTCGACGTGGTCCGCCACGACCTCGTGCGCCGGATCGTCACCGCCTACGAGCGCGCCGCCCACGGCAGCGAGGAGGCCGACCGCAATCCGAATCCCCGCCGCCGGCCCCTGGCGTGACCATGCCCCACGAGATCGACCTCGCCGTCGAGGACGCGCGCTGGGAGACGGCGGTCGCCGACCTCGAGGCCCTCGTCACCCGCGCCGTCGAGGCCGGGCTCGCCGTGGCTCCCGAGAAGCCGGACGGACCCGTCGAGGTCAGCGTCCTGCTGACGGACGACGCCGCCGTCCGGGAGCTCAACCGGACCTGGCGCGGCAAGGACAAGCCGACCAACGTCCTGTCCTTCCCGGCCGCCCCGCAGCCGCGGCATGCCGGCACCGCCGCGCCCCTCGGCGACGTGGTCCTTGCGTACGAGACCCTGGTGCGCGAGAGTGCGGAGCAGTCGAAGCCGCTCCAGAATCACCTCGCCCACCTCCTCGTCCATGGCACCCTGCATTGTCTCGGTCAGGACCACGAGATCGGCGAGACCGAGGCCGATGCCATGGAAGCCCTCGAGGTCGCGGCACTCGCGACCCTCGGCATCCCGGATCCCTATGCCTGAGCGCGCGACGTCCGAGCGACCCCAGACCCGAGAGACATGAGCAACGATCGAAGTCGCGGCGCGGCCCTGGCCGCGCCCAGTTCCACCGAGGGCGAATCCCAGCACCGGGAGCCCTGGTACGACCGCCTGCTCCAGGCGCTCCACCTCAAGCCGCGCGATTCGCTGCGCGAGGGTCTTGAGGAGGCGCTGGCGGAGCCGGATGCCGGCGAGAGCGGCCTCACCCCGCTCGAGCGTGTCATGCTCAAGAACGTCCTCGGCCTGCACAAGGTGCGCGTCGACGACGTGATGGTCCCTCGGGCCGACATCGTCGCCGTCTCGAACGACACGAGCCTCGGCGACCTGCTCAAGCTGTTCCGCACGGCCGGCCATTCCCGGCTGCCGGTCTACGGCGAGACCCTCGACGATCCCCGCGGCATGGTCCACATCCGCGACCTCGTCGACCACATCGCCGCCAAGGCCGAGCCGGCCCGGCGCAGCGCGCCCGCCGTCGCGAAGCCGATCGAGGTCGCGGGCGACGGCGCGGCGGACGCGCCGGCCGCCCCGCGCCCGCGCCGGCCCGCGGCGCGCCTGCCGCGCGGGCTGGACCTCGGCAAGGTCGACCTGACGACGACGCTCGCGGCGGCCCGTATCCAGCGGCCGGTCCTGTTCGTGCCGCCTTCCATGCCGGCGATCGACCTGCTGGTGCGGATGCAGGCCACCCGCACCCACATGGCGCTGGTCATCGACGAGTACGGCGGCACAGACGGGCTGATCTCCATCGAGGATCTGATCGAGGTCGTGGTCGGCGACATCGAGGACGAGCACGACGTCGCCGAGGACAAGCACGTCCAGCGGGTCGAAGGCGAGGGCGAGGTCTTCGTGGCCGACGCGCGCACGCCGCTGGCCGAGGTCTCCGAGGTCACGGGCGTCGACCTCGTCGCGGCCGTCGGCGAGATGGCCGAGGAGATCGACACGCTGGGCGGCATGATCGTGACCCTGGCGGGCCGCGTTCCCTCGCGCGGCGAGCTGATCGCCGGCCCGGGCGACCTCGAGTTCGAGGTGCTCGACGCCGATCCGCGGCGCCTGAAGCGCCTCCGGTTCCACAAGGGCGCGGCGCGGATCGGCAACGTCGTGCCGCTCGCCCTCCCCCCGCCCGCGAACGCCCCGGTCGCCGAGACGCCGCACCCGTGACGGTCGCGGCGTGACGAGCTTGGCGGACGGTTTCGCCCGGTCGCCCGCGGCGGCCGGCGCGCCGATGCGCGGGCCGGTTCCGGGTCCGATGTCCGATCCGGAGCGGGCGCGCGTGCCCGGCGCGGTGCTGGCGATCGCGCGCCTGACCGGCTGGCGCCGCCTCGGTGTGGCGTGGCTCGCGGGCGCCCTCGGGGCGCTGGCCATGCCGCCCTACGGTCTCCTGCCGGCCCTCGCGGTCTCCCTGACGGTCGCGGTCTGGCTGCAGGACGGTGCCGCCGCCGACCGGACCACCCTCCGGCGGTTCTGGCCCTGCTTCCTGATCGGCTGGGCCTGGGGCTTCGGCTACCTCACGGCCGGGCTCTGGTGGCTGGGCCAGGCCTTCCTGGTGGAGGCCGACGAGTTTCTCTGGGCTCTGCCGCTCGGCGTGATCGGACTGCCCTTCGTCCTCGGCCTGTTCTACGGCGCCGGTTTCGGCGCCGCGGGCCTGCTGTGGGGCCGCGGCGCGGCGCGGATCGCCGCCCTCGCCTTCGGGCTCGGCGCGGCGGACTGGCTGCGCGGCCACCTGTTCACGGGGTTTCCCTGGAACACCCTCGGGATGGCTCTGGCCCAGAACCTCTGGCTGATGCAGTGGGCGGCCGCGATCGGGCTCTACGGCCTGGGCATCCTGGCCGCCCTGATCTGCGCGGCGCCCGCGACGATCGCCACCGGCTCGAACCCGCGCGCCCAGTTCGGGCCGAGCGCGGCCGCCGCGATCGCGCTCGTCGGCATGGCGCTCTACGGCGCCGAGCGGCTCGGGCCGCCCGACCCGGTGGTGGCCGGTGTCCGGCTGCGGCTCGTTCAGCCCAATTTGCCCCAGGACGCCAAGTTCAGGCCCGAGAACCGGGCCGACATCGTCGACCGCTACATCGAGCTGAGCCAGCGCCCGACGGAGGCCGGCGCGCCGGAGCCGACCCACATCGTCTGGCCGGAATCCGCCTTCCCGTTCCTGATCCAGCGCGATCCCGACGCCCTGGCCAAGGTGGCGGCGGGCCTGAAGCCCGGGCAGCAGCTGATCACGGGGGCGGCCCGCGCCGAGGAGCCGCTGCCGGGCGAGCGCCTGCGCTTCTACAACGCCGTCATGGTGATCGGTCCGGACGGCCGGATCTCCGACAGCTACGACAAGGTCCACCTCGTCCCGTTCGGGGAGTACCTGCCGGGTCCCCTGGACGCTGCCCTGCGGGCCGTGGGCCTGCGCCAGTTCGTGGCGGTCCCCGGCGGGTTCTCGGCCGGGTCGCTCGCCGGCCAGCGGATCCTGACGGTGCCGGGCCTGCCGCCGGTGGCGGCGACGATCTGCTACGAGGCGATCTTCCCGGGCGCGATCCTGCCGGCCGGCCACGCCGCCCCGGCGCCGCGGCCGCCGGGGCTGATCCTGAACGTCACCAACGACGCGTGGTTCGGCGACACGCCGGGACCGCGCCAGCACCTGGCCCAGGCGCGCCTGCGCGCCGTCGAGGAGGGGCTGCCGCTCGTGCGCGACGCCAATACCGGGATCTCCGCGGTGATCGACCCGCATGGCCGCGTCGTCGCCCGCACCGCGCTCGACACCGAGACCTGGCTCGACGCCGACCTGCCCGCCCGCATCGTCGGCGGCACGCTCTACGGCCAGTTCGGCGACGCCGCCTTCGCGCTGATGCTGGCCGCCTGCCTGGGCGGGGCCGTGATCGCGCGGCGGCGGCCGTGAGTTCGGACAGGGCGACCGCGAACCGGTTCCTGCTCGGCCTCGCGCTGATGCTGGTCGCGTTCAACCTGCGCCCGGCGCTCAGCACGGTCGGCCCCCTGCTGGCGACGATCCGGGACGGCACGGGCCTCGGTGCCGGCGGCGCCGCCATCCTCACGACGCTGCCGGTCCTGTGCCTCGGCATCGCCTGCGCGCTCGCCGCCCCGCTGATCCGCCGGATCGGGCCCGACCTCGCGGTGCTCGCCGGCTCGACGATCCTCGTCGCCGGCCTGACGCTCCGCGGTCTCGGCGGCCTCGTGCCGCTCTTCGCCGGGACGGCGCTGGCGGCGATCGGGATCGGGCTCGACAACGTCCTGCTGCCGGCGCTGGTGAAGCGCGATTTCGCCGGCAACGGCGGCCTGATGACCGGCCTCTACACGATGACCCTGTGCCTCGGCGCGGCCGCGGGCGCCGGCGCGTCGGTGCCGGTGGAGCACGCCCTCGGCGGCGGCTGGCCCTCCGCCCTGGCGGTCTGGTCGCTGCCCGCGCTGGTCGCGGCCTTCGTGTGGATCCCGTTCGCCCGCCGGACCGCCTCGACGGCCGCGCCCTCGGCCGGGCGGCTGCTCCGCAACCCGCTGGCATGGTGGGTGACGGGCTTCATGGGCCTGCAATCCTCGCTCGCCTACATCCTGTTCGGCTGGCTGCCGCTGCTGCTGCAGGGCCGCGGCCTGACGCCGCTCAACGCCGGGTTGTACGCCTCGCTGGCGACGCTGGTGCAGGCGCCGGGCGCGCTGCTGGTCGCCATGCTGGCGGCCCGAGCCCGCGACCAGCGCGCCTGGATCGTCGTGATTCCCGGCCTGACCGCCGCGGCCTTCGTCGTCCTCGCCTTCGGGGCGGATTCCCTCCGGATCCCCGCCGCCTGCGCGCTGGGCTTCGGGATCGGCGGCTGCTTCGGGCTCGGCCTGACCTTGATCGTGCTGCGCGCGGCGGACGCGGCCAGCGCCGCCGGCCTCTCGGCCATGGCGCAGGGCATCGGCTACACCTGCGCCGCGCTGGGGCCGCTGGTCTTCGGTCTGGCCCACGAGGCGACCGGCGGCTGGGCCGTCCCCGGGGCCCTGTTCGTCGGCATCACCGTGGCGGCGATCCTGATCGGCCTCGCCGCCGGGCGCGACCGGAAGGTCAGCGCGGCCGAGCCCGAGCCGCAGGAGGCGGCCGCTCAGCCGCTGCTCAGCCGCTGACGGTGCTCCAGCCGGCGAAGCCGGCCAGCGGTTCCTGATCGTAGCGCGCCATCAGGTCGGTCATCGCGGCCGGATCGGCGAGGCGTCCCTCCGCGGCCAGCCGTGCCAGACCCTCGAAGAAGCCCTCGCGACCGAGAGCCGGCGCGAAGCTCAGCGTGAAGCGCACCGGCCGGTCGCCGGGGTTGGCGAAGGCGTGCGCGATGCCGGGCGGGATCAGCGCGAAGTCGCCCGGGCCGAGCTCGTGGTCCGCACCGTCGACGCGGAGCGCGAGCCGGCCCGCCTCGACCGAGAACGTCTCGGTCAGCCGGGCGTGGCGGTGCAGCCCGGCACCCGGTGTCCGGGGATCCATCGCGACCCGGTAGATGCCGAGGCCGTCGGCCGTCTCGTCGCTGCGCGCCAGGTAGGTGACCCGCATGCCGCCGATGACGGCGTTCGGGCCGGGCCCGCGGTGCACGACACTCGCCATCTTCGCCCCGTCCGTTCCCCAAACGAGAACCCCGCGCGGCCGGGTGACCGCGCGGGGCTGCATCGGTGAGCGCGCGCCCGAGGCTTACTCGGCGGCGACCCGGTGGGCCTGCGAGCCGTCCGTGTAGGTCTCGGACTGCAGGCGCTTGCCCGGGGCGGCGCGGCCCGGCAGCGGCGGCAGGGCCTTGGCCTTCTCCAGATCGATCCCGGCGCCCTCGGCGACGCGGCGGCCGTAATCCTCGTCGGCGTGCCAGAAGTGCCAGACCATCCGCAGCTGGATCGGCTCCGGGCACTGCTTCATGTCGGCCACGAGGTTGGCGATCAGGTCGTCGCGCTCCCAATCCGCGAAGGAGCGGTAGCGCACGCCGGCCTGGGTGTAGTCGTCCTCGGTGCGCGAGGTCTGGTAGCGACCGAGCCGCCCCTCCACCGGCTGGTGGTAGTCCTTCGCGGGCTTCGGCGCCTCGCGCAGGCCCTCGGCCAGCGTCGAGGGCTCGTAGTTGATGTGCTTGTTCGGGCCGGTGCCGTCGACCGTGTAGGCCATCTGACCGTCGCGCTGGTTCGAGTAGACCTTCACGCCGGGCTGCGGCGCGTTGATCGGCAGCTGCAGGTAGTTGGCGCCGACGCGGTAGCGCTGCGTGTCCGAGTAGGACAGCGTCCGGCCCTGGAGCATCTTGTCGTCCGAGAAGTCGATGCCGTCGACCAGCACGCCGGTCCCGAAGGCCGACTGCTCGACCTCGGCGAAGAAGTTGTCGGGCACCCGGTCGAGGACCATCCGGCCGCAGGGCAGCAGCGGGAACTGGTCGACCGGCCACAGCTTCGTGTCGTCCAGCGGGTCGAACGACAGGTGGTCGTTCGGGCCGTCCGGCATGATCTGCACGGCGAACTCCCACTCGGGGAAATTGCCGGCCTTGATGTTGTCGTACAGGTCGCGGGTCGCGTGGCCCACATCCTTGGCCTGGATCTCGGAGGCCTGCTGCGAGGTCAGGTTCCGGACGCCCTGCTTGGGGATCCAGTGGAACTTGCAGAGCACCGCCTCGCCCTGGTCGTTGACCAGCTTGTAGGTGTTGACGCCCGAGCCCTCCATCTCGCGGTAATTGGCCGGGATGCCCCAGGGCGACTTCAGGTGCGTCACCATGTGGATCGACTCGGGGTGCTGGGCCACGAAGTCGAAGAAGCGCCACGCCTCCTGGCGGTTCGTGACCGGATCCGGCTTGAACGCGTGGATCATGTCGGGGAACTTGATCGCGTCGCGGATGAAGAAGACCTTGAGGTTGTTGCCCACGAGGTCCCAGTTACCGTCGACGGTCTTGAACTTGACCGCGAAGCCGCGCGGGTCGCGCTCGGTCTCCGGGCTCTCCTTGGCGCCGGCGACGGTGGAGAAGCGCACGAACATCGGCGTCTTGACGCCGGTCTCGTTCAGCACGCGGGCGCGGGTGTACTTGGAGGCCGGCTCGTCGCCGATCTTGCCGTAGGCCTCGAACCAGCCGTGGGCGCCGGCGCCGCGGGCGTGGACGACGCGCTCGGGGATCCGCTCGCGGTCGAAATGCGTGATCTTCTCGATGAACTGGTAGTTCTCGAGCGTGGCCGGGCCCCGCTCACCGACCGTGCGGGTGCTCTGGTTGTCGCGGACCGGGTGGCCCTGGCGGGTGGTCAGGATCGGGCGTTGATCGCTCATGCGTACCGTCTCTCCGTTCTGCGAAGGCTCTCGGTGGACAG
This sequence comes from Methylobacterium sp. 22177, assembly GCF_052045615.1. Classification (NCBI taxonomy): domain Bacteria; kingdom Pseudomonadati; phylum Pseudomonadota; class Alphaproteobacteria; order Hyphomicrobiales; family Methylobacteriaceae; genus Methylobacterium; species Methylobacterium sp. 22177. The sequence goes on from NZ_JBQEPK010000005.1 coordinate 102,000, forward strand.
CGGGGTCAGCCTGGAACCGTTCTGGTGAAGGGTTATGACCGCGGCATGACCCCGAGGCAAATGCATCGTCACAAAGGTTCTGATAGACGCAGCCTATGAACCTGGCCGGTCTCTCGCTCCGCGATCTCGAATACGTCGTCGCCGTCGCCGACGAGGGGCATTTCGGCCGGGCCGCCGAGCGCTGCAATGTCAGCCAGCCGACGCTGAGCGTGCAGGTCCGTAAGCTGGAAACCGCGCTCGGCCTGACTTTGTTCGAGCGGTCGAACCGGCGGATCCTGCTGACCGAAGCGGGGCAGGCCATCGTCCGGCAGGCGCGGGTCGTCCTGGCGGAGGCGCAGCGTCTGCTGGCGCTGGCCAGCGAGGGCCGCGGCTCGCCGCTCACCGGGCGTCTCGTGCTGGCGGCGATCCAGACGCTCGGTCCCTACTTCTTCCCGCTGGTGCTGCGGCCCCTGCGCGAGCAGTACCCCTTGCTGATGCTCTCGCTGTCGGAATCCCGGACGGCCGACATCGTCGAGGGCCTGCGCGACGGCCGCATCGACGCGGCCCTGGTCTCGCTGCCGCTGCCGTCCCATGGGCTCGCGGTCTCGCCGCTGTTCGTCGAGCCGTTCTGGCTCGCCTGCCCGGCCGAGCACGCCCTCGCCCGGGGCGGCGCGCTCTCCGCGACCGAGATCGCCGGCCCGGACCTGCTGCTGCTCGACGAGGGCAACTGCCTGCGCGACCAGACGATCGCGGCCTGCGGCGCCGGCTCCTCGGTCGGCCGCCACGCCACCAGCCTGGAGACGCTCCGCTCGATGGTGGCGGCCGGCGCCGGCTACACGCTGCTCCCGGCCCTGGCGGTACCGTCGAATCCCGATCCCAGCGGCCTGACGGTCACCCGCGCCTTCGACGTCGACGGTCCCGGGCGGACCATCGCGCTGGTCTGGCGCGCGAGCGACCCGCGCGCCGCCGGGCTCGCGAGCCTGGCCGCCTTCTTCCGCGCGCACGCGCCGGCGGGCACGGCCGCCTGCCGCGACGGCGAGACCGTCGCCTGAGCCGCCGCAAACGCCCGCATTATACAGTTGTGAATAGGAAGGCGGGCCGCGACGGGTCTATCAGGACTGAGACGGCAGGGAGCGGCTCGATGCGGCGCACGATGGTCTGGGTCGCACTGGCGCTGCTGGTGCCCGCGGGGGCTTGCGCCGAGCCGAAGGACAGCTTCGCCCGGATCGACCAGATCAACCGCGCCTCTCTGGTCATGACGGTGGAGACCGGCATCGTGCCGCGGGCGCTGGGCGCGACCATCGCCCGCGCCCTCGACCGGGTCGCCGCCGACGCCGCGAAGCCGGGTGCGGAGCGGCCGGACGACTACCTGCGGATCGAGCCGCTGATCACCGCCATCGCGGGCGCCGACGCGACCCGGATGCATTCCGGGCGCAGCCGCCAGGACATCATCCCGACGGTGCTGAAGCTCGAGCAGCGCGACCGCCTCCTGAACCTCGCCAAGGCGCTCGACGAGACCCGGGCGGCCCTGCTGACCGTGGCCGAGCGCGAGGCCGACACGATCGTCCCGGCCTACACCAACGGCGTCCAGGCCCAGCCGACGACGCTCGGCCACATCTATCTGGGCTACGCGGCCGTCCTCGCCCGCGACGCGGACCGTCTCCGGGAGACCTGGGCGCGGCTGAACCTGTCGCCCCTGGGCGCGGCCGCCCTGGGAACGTCGAGCTTCCCGGTGAACCGCGAGCGGCTGGCGGCGCTGCTCGGCTTCGACGCGCCGGTGGAGAACAGCTACGATTCCGGCCAGCTCGCGCCGATGGATATGGGGATCGAGCTGACCGGGCTCGCGGCGAACCTCGCCACCACGGCCGGCAGCTTCGCGCAGGACCTCTACGCGCAGTACCACCAGACCCGGCCCTGGATCCTGCTGCGGGAGGGCGCGCTGACCGGGCCCAGCAGCATCATGCCGCAGAAGCGCAACCCCGTCGCGCTCTACAGCCTGCGCATGAAGGCCAGCGACGTCGTGGGGGCCGCGCAGGCCTTCGTCATCATGGCGCACAACGTCGATTCCGGCATGCCGGACTACAAGCGCAACCAGGCCGAGCCGCCCGGGCGGACCCTGGCCGAGGCCGCCGAGATGTGCCGGCGCTGGACCCGCGTCCTCGACGGGCTGGTCGTCGACCGGGCGCGCGCCGCCGACGAGGTCGCGGCGGACTATTCCACCACCACCGAGCTCGCCGACACGCTCCAGCGCGAGGCCGACGTTCCGTTCCGGCTCGGCCACCACTTCGCGTCCGAGCTGGTGAGCTACGGCCGCAGCCACGACCTGCGCCCGGCCGACCTGCCCTTCCCGGAGGTGCGGCGCATCTACGCCGAGGCCGCGGCGGGGTCGGGGCTGACGCCGGACCTGCCCCTCGACGAGGCCCGCTTCCGGGCGGCTCTCTCGGCCCGCGGCATGATCGACGCCGCGAAGGGCCTCGGCGGTCCGCAGCCCGCGGAGGTCCGGCGGATGCTGGGCGCCGCGCAGACGCGGCTGCGGACCGACCGCGACTGGCTCGACGCCCGCCGCACGGGCCTGGCCGACGCCCGGGCGCGGCTCGACGCCGCCTTCGCGGCCCTGACGCGCGAGCCCTGAGCCCGGCGCGGGGGCGCCGTGCCGAAACTCTGCCGTGACAGGGCCAATATTGCGGTATAGCGCGCGCCTGACGCCTGCCGGCTGAAGCGGGCCTCTCCCGATCGGTCGCCTTGCCCCCTCTCCGCACTCTCGGCCTCTGGGCCGCCCTCGCCGCCGCGTCGGCGGCCGTGTCGTACGGCCTGATGCAGGCGCAGTTCCCGGCCGCGCTGCTGCTCGGGCCGATGATCGCGGCCATCGCCTTCGGTGTCGGCGGGTCGCGCCTGCGCGTCCCGCGGGCCGCGTTCCAGGCCTCCCAGGCGGCGATCGGTTGCCTCGTCGCGCACGCCGTCACCGGGCAGATCGCCCAGACCCTGCTGGAGGACGGGCCGCTCATCGTCGCCGTCGTGCTGGTCACCGTCGCGGTCAGCGGCCTCGTCGGCTGGATCCTGACCCGCCTGCGCGTGCTTCCCGGCACCACGGCGGCCTGGGGATCTTCCCCCGGCGGCGCGTCCGCCATGGTGGCGATGGCCGAGGATTTCGGCGCCGATCCGCGCCTCGTCGCCTTCATGCAGTACGTGCGCGTCGCCGCCGTGGTGTTCTCGGCCTCGCTGGCGGCCCGCTTCCTGATGGAGACGCCGGTCGCGGGCGCGTCGGCCGGTGTGGGCGAGGTCACCGGCCCGCTCTCGCTGCTCGCGACGCTCGCGGTCGCCGTCGTGGGCGCGGGCGCGGCGCTCGCCCTGCGGGTTCCCGCGGGCGCGCAGGTCGGGCCGATGGTGCTCGGCAGCCTGCTCCACGCCACCGGGCTCGTGCGCATGGCGCTGCCGGTGCCGCTCCTCGAGCTCGCCTACGCCTGCATCGGCATCTACGTGGGCCTGCGCTTCACCCGGGAGACCCTGCGCCTGACCGTCACCGCCCTGCCGGGCATCCTGGCGGCGACCTCCTCGGTCATCGCCCTCTGCGCGGCCTGGGGCTGGGGGCTGACCCTGCTGCTGCCCATCGACCTGCTGACCGCGATCCTCGCCACGAGCCCGGGCGGGCTCGACTCGGTGGCGATCATCGCGGTCGGCTCGAAGGCGGACGTCTCCTTCGTGCTCGCCGTCCAGACCCTGCGCCTGTTCGTGGTGCTGCTCACCGGCCCGCTGCTCGCCAAGTGGATCAGCCGGTCCGTGCCGGAGGCCGCCATCCGATGAACGCCCTGGTCCTCGCCTTCCTCAACTCCTGGCGCGGCCTGCGCCACGGCGCGCGCACCGAGCGGGCCGTGCGCCAGGAACTCGTGCTCCTGGCCCTGGGCATCCCGGTCGCCCTGTTCCTCGGCGCGACGCTCTGGGTGCGCGTCGCCCTGATGGTCAGCCTCCTGCTGATGCTGGCCGCGGAGTTCCTGAACACCGCCGTCGAGAAGCTCTGCGACCACGTCCATCCGGGGCATCACCCGATGATCGGCACCGTGAAGGACCTCGCCTCCGCCGGCACCTTCATGGCGCAGATGGCGGCGCTGCTCGTCTGGGTGGCCGCGCTGGTGGAACGCCTCGGCTGACCTGCCGCGCGCGGGCCGCGCTCGCATCCGCGGGCCGGAGGGTCTATCTGGCCGGCATCGCCCCGCGCATCGGCCGAGACTCCACACCGTGACGGACTACATCCGCAAGATCCTCACCGCCCGCGTCTACGACGTGGCGATCGAGAGCCCCCTCGATCCGATGCCGCGCCTGACGCAGCGGCTCGGCCGGCCGGTCCTGCTCAAGCGCGAGGATCTCCAGCCGGTCTTCTCGTTCAAGCTGCGCGGCGCCTACAACAAGATGTCGGGCCTGCAGCCCGACCAGATCGCCCGCGGCGTGGTCTGCGCCTCCGCGGGCAACCACGCGCAGGGCGTCGCGCTCGCCGCCGCCAAGCTCGGCGCGCGCGCCGTGATCGTCATGCCGCGCACCACCCCCTCCATCAAGGTCGATGCCTGCCGGGCCCGCGGGGCCGAGGTCGTGCTGCACGGCGACGCCTTCGACGAGGCGCTGGCGCAGGCCAAGATCCTCGAGGCCGAGCAGGGCCTGACCTTCCTGCATCCCTTCGACGATCCGGACGTGATCGCCGGCCAGGGCACCATCGGCAAGGAGATCCTGGAGCAGCATACCGGCCCGATCGAGGCGATCTTCGTGCCGGTGGGCGGCGGCGGGCTCGCCGCCGGGATCGCCACCTTCGTGAAGTACCTGCGGCCCGGCACCAAGGTGATCGGCGTCGAGCCCGAGGACGCCGCCTGCATGGCCGCGGCGCTCGCGGCCGACACCCGGGTCAGCCTGCCCAGCGTCGGCCTGTTCGCCGACGGCGTCGCCGTGCGGCAGGCCGGCGAGGAGACCTTCCGGCTCTGCCGCGAGCACCTCGACGAGGTCATCACCGTGGACACCGACGCCATGTGCGCCGCGGTGAAGGACATCTTCGACGACACCCGCGCGGTCTCCGAGCCGTCCGGGGCGCTGAGCCTCGCCGGTGCCAAGCTCTACGCCGAGCGCGAGGGCGGCGACGGCACGCTGATCGCGATCTCGTCGGGGGCGAACCTGAACTTCGACCGCCTGCGCCACATCGCCGAGCGCGCCGAGATCGGCGAGCAGCGCGAGGTCCTGATCGGCGTGACGATCCCGGAACGTCCGGGCGCCTATCGCGCCTTCATCCAGGCGCTCGGTCCGCGCGCCGTCACCGAGTTCAACTACCGCCACGCCCCGGGCTCCGAGGCGCAGATCTTCGTGGGCATCAACGTCGGCGGCGGCAAGCGCGAGAAGCAGGAGCTGATCGGCTCGCTGCGGGAGGCCGGCTACCGCGTCCTCGACATGAGCGACAACGAGATGGCGAAGGTCCACGTCCGCTACATGGTCGGCGGCCGGGCCGTCGGCGTGGCGCACGAGCGCCTGTTCCGCTTCCAGTTCCCGGAGCGGCCGGGCGCGCTGATGAAGTTCCTGGAAGCGCTGGGCCCGGACTTCGACATCACGCTGTTCCACTACCGCAACCACGGCGCCGATTACGGCCGGGTGCTCGCCGGGATCGCGGTGCCGCCGGCCGAGCGCGCCCGGTTCGACGCCGTCATCGAGGCGCTCGGCTACCCGGCCACCGACGAGACCGAGAACCCGGCGTACCGCCTGTTCCTCGACGGCGAGGGCGCCGGGGCGCGCTGAGCACCGCGTCGGACGCGGTCAGCTCTCCGCCACGTCGACGGAGGTGACGTCCGGCATCGCCCGCAGCTTCGCCGCGATCGTCTCGAAGCTCGTCCGCGACAGGCGCACGAAGGTGATGGTGACCTCGTCGTGGTCGGGGTCGGGGCCCGGACGGACCGTGAAGGTCCGGACGCGCGAGGCGCGCTCGCCCGTCGCCGCCTGCAGGGTGTCGATCGACATGGTGCCCCGACGGGCGGTCAGCCGCAGCGTCTGGGCGCGCATCCGGTCGCGCCAGCGCTCCTCGAAGGGCTTCACGCCGGCCAGGATGCCGACGATGAGCGCGGTCGCGGCCAGCGCCGGAACGTAGAGGCCGCTGCCGATCGCCAGCCCGATCGCCGCCACGCCCCACAGGCTCGCCGCCGTGGTGAGGCCCTTCACGACCTCGCCCCGCAGCAGGATCGTCCCCGCGCCGAGGAAGCCGATGCCGGAGACCACCTGCGCGGCGATGCGGGACGGGTCGAGCACGACGTGCTCGGCGCCCAGCACGTCGGCGAAGCCGAAGGCCGAGACCAGCATGATCAGGCAGGAACCGACGCAGACCAGCATGTGGGTCCGCAGGCCAGCCGCCCAGAGCAGCCGCTCCCGCTCCAGGCCGATCACGCTGCCGAACAGGGCCGCCATCGCCAGCCGGGCCACCATCTCGCCGTTGCCGATCAGAGCCGCCTCCGTGCCTCCGCCCCGTGCGGATGGCCCGGATCCTTGCGGCTTTACCGCGGGCGGATCAAGCGATCCCGAGGGCCGCCTTCTCGACCTCGTAGGCGGCCCGCACGGCGGCGGCACCGTAGGCGCGCTCCAGCCGCCGCACGGTGAAATGCGCCCGCGCGGTCGACTGGAAGTGATTCATGAAGGCGGTGTTGACCGCCGCCCCGCCGAAGGCGCCGAGGATCGGCACCGCCTGCGCGGCGACCTTCTGGGAGACCACCAGACCGAAGCGCGCCGCGATCTGGGCGGTGAAGCGGATCAGCGCCGGCGCCGACTGGTCGAGGAGCGTCTTGCTCCCGGCGTAGCGGGCGGCCTCCGACAGCGTCTTGGCCAGGGCGGCGCGGACCGCGAAGTAGCCGCTCTCGGTGAGCGCCGAGCCCGCCTCGGTCTCGGCCATGGCCCGGCCGCCGAGGGCGAAGACCTGCACGCAGGCGAGCGCGCCCTCGGGCGTCTCCAGATTCTCCCCCTCCTCCCGGGCGATCTCGGCGATCGAGCGCAGCATCAGCGTGGTCGAGACCGGAAGCTCGACCGCCAGCGTGGCGAGGCCGAACGCGCCGCCGACCGCGCCCGAGAGCGCCGCCATCGCCTTGTGCTTGGCGTCGCCCGAGCCGAGCAGCCGCGCGAGACGGCCCTCGGCCTTCGCGGCGACGGCGCCGAACCCCTCGCCCTCGGCCGGGACGAGCTCCTTGCGCGGCAGCGTCGCCAGGGCGACCCGCAGCGCCCCCCGCATGGCCACCTCGGTGCTGCGGCTGACCGCCTCGGTGACCGGGGCCGGCAGCGATCGGCCGATGATGTCGAGGGGCGCGCCGGCCGCCGCGGAGAGCCGCGCCGCGAGGCTCGGTCGCTCCAGCACCTGCACGGCACGGCGCAGGGCGGCGAGATCCGCGTCGCTCAGCACCGTCTCTGGCGTCTCCGCCGGCAGCGTCTCGCCGGCGAGGGTGAGGTCGCTCGTGCTCATCCGTCGATCCCTGGATCTGTCCCACTCACGCGGCCCCCGGGGCGCGCGCCGTGGTAGGAAGCTCGGGCCCCGGGATGCGGTTCCCCGGCTCCTGGGCGTCCCGCGCCGGCGCCGCGGCCTCCGCCCGCCCGCTCCGCCGCCCGACCGCCAGGCAGAGCGCCAGGACGGGGATTCCCACCAAGGAGGTCATGACGAAGAAGGCCGGATAGCCGATCGCCGCGACCACGAAGCCCGACGAGCCGGCGATCAGCTTGCCCGGCAGCGCGTAGAGCGAGGAGAACAGCGCGTACTGCGTCGCCGCGTAGGCCGGGCTGGTGAGGCTCGACATGTAGGCGATCAGCACGATCCCCGCGAAGGAGCCGCAGAAATTCTCGATGGAGATGGCCACCGTCAGGCGCCAGATCTCGGGCGCGCCGGCCGCCAGCCACGCGAAGGCGAGGTGTGAGGCGGCGGCCAGGAAGGCGCCCAGCAGCAGCGTCGGGAACAGGCCGAGCCGGGCCAGCGCCCAGCCGCCCGCGAAGCCGCCCGCGATGCCGACCCAGATGCCGTAGAGCTTGGTGACGGTGGCGATCTCCTTCAGGTCGAAGCCCAGCGTCCGGTAGAGCGGGCTCGCCATCACGCCGGACAGGAAGTCGGGCAGCCGGAACAGGGCCACGAGCAGGAGGATGCCCCAGAGCGCGCCGCCGAACCGGCCGTGCAGCTCGGTCAGCGGCTCCAGGATGGCGCGGCGCATCGACCAGAACCGGGACCGGCCGGGCGTCTCGGCTCGCGCCGCGCGCGGCGCGTCGAAGGCCGGGGCCAGCAAGGCGGCGATCATCCCGACCAGCATGAGCGCGGCCATGATCAGGTAGGCCAGCGTCCAGCCCCCCGCCGAGGCGATGAACAGCGCCCCCGCGCCGGCGGTGATCAGGCCGATGCGGTAGCCGAGGTTCGAGGTCGCCGCCAGGATGCCCTGGAAGTCGCTGCCGGCGGCGTCGATGCGCCAGCCGTCGATCACGACGTCCTGGCTGGCCGCGCAGAACGCCACCAGGAAGGCCCCGAGGCCCAGGAGCGCGAGGTTCGTCTTCGGATCCGAGAAGGCCATCAGGATCAGGCACAGGGCGACCGCGGCCTGCGTCGTCACCATCCAGGCGCGGCGGCGCCCGAGGCGGGCGCTCAGCACCGGCACGTTCAGGCGGTCGATGGCGGGCGCCCAGAGGAACTTCAGCGAGTAGGGCAGCGCCACGTAGCTGAACAGGCCGATCGCCCGCACGTCGATGTCCGAGAAGGCGAGGCGGAGCGTGAAGGTCCCCAGCACCAGGAGCAGCGGCAGGCCGGACGAGAATCCGAGGGCCAGCATGAGCACGATCCGCCGGTCCTCGACGATGTCGCGGAGCCGGAAGCGACGCGTCGCCTGTGGCTGGTTCGCCATGGCATGGAACTCCTGAGCGTTCGTGGCCTTGATCCCGCGAAATCGTGGCAGCCTTACGCCGCACCTGTTCTCGCTGGATCGTGCTGTCTTGCGCCCCAATCTTGGTAGAAGCTTGCTTAACGCGGTGTCCACGTCCCGCGGTCGGAGCGCGATGGTGGCGCCGCCGGACGAACGGGATCACCGCCTGACTGTGGAATGATGCGTTGAGTGCCCGATCCGAGACCGGTCCGCCCCTCGCGACGCTCGTCGACGCGTTCGCGTCGAGCCCGTCGCCGATGGTCATCACCGATGCCCGCGCCCCCGACAACCCGATCGCCTGGGCCAACGACGCGTTCCTGACCGCCACCGGCTACGCCGCCGACGAGATCGTCGGGCGCAACTGCCGCATGCTGCAGGGCCCGGCCACAGACCGGTCGACGGTGCAGCGCATCCGCTCGGCCGTCGAGGCCGCCGAGCCGATCTCGGTGGAGCTGCTGAACTACCGCAAGGACGGGTCGTCGTTCTGGAACGCGATGACCATCACCCCGGTGCGCGACGCGGAGGGGCTCGCCTATTTCTACGCCGCCCAGGCCGACATGACCCACGTCCACCAGATGGAAGTGGCGATGCGCGGCACCAACGACGAGCTGGAGCGCCTCGTCGCGGCCCGGACCCAGGACCTGACAGCGGCCCTGGAGCAGAAGACCGCCCTGCTGCACGAGGTCGATCACCGGGTGAAGAACAATCTTCAGGTGATCTCCTCGCTGATGCTCCTGAAGGCGCGGCGCACGCCCGAGGGCGAGGCGCGGGACGCGCTCCAGGGCATGGCGGAGCGGATCGGCGCCCTCTCGACGGCGCACCGGATGCTCTACTCCGAGGGCGACTGCACGCACTTCAACCTCGGCGACTTCGCGGCCGAGTTCCTGGCCGACATGAATGCCGGCCTCGACCCGGAGCGGCGCCGGGTGGAGGCCGATGTCGAACCGATCGCGGTGGCCGCCGCGATGGCGGCCCCCCTCGCGCTGATGATCCACGAACTGACGGCCAACGCCCTGCGCCACGCCTTCCCGGACGAGCGGGAGGGACGCGTGTCGATCGTCGCCCGCCGCACCGATGGCGGGATGCACATGACGATCCGCGACAACGGCGTCGGCGTCGCCGCGGCGGCGCCGAACCCGGCGGGTTTCGGTCGCAATCTCGTGGAGATGGTGGTCCGGCAGATGCGCGGGACGATCGCCTGGGCGGATGCCGGTCCGGGCACGACCGTCGAGATCGACATCCCGCTCAAGCAGCTGGCTTGAGAAATCGACGTGGAGGCATCAAGCTCGTCGGCCGCGGGGCCGGAGGACGAGGAGCGCATGGGGACCGGGAACGCCGCCGCGGACGCCGCGCTCCGCATCCTCGTCGTGGAAGACGAGGCCCTGATCGCCCTCGAGCTGGAATCCCTGCTGGACGATCTCGGGCACGTCACGGTCGGCGTCGCCGGCAACGCGACGGAGGCCATCGCGCTCGGCCGGTCCACGGCGCCCGACGTCGCCCTCGTGGATATCCACCTCGTCGACGGCCCGACCGGGATCGACGTGGCTCGGGCGCTGTCGGCCGACCGGCGCACCACGGTGGTGTTCATGACCGCCAACGCCAAGCGCATCCCGGCCGATTTCGCCGGCGCGATCGGGGTGATCGCCAAGCCCTATTCCGAGCGCGTCGTGGCCAGCACCCTCGACTACGTGGCCGATCGCCGGGCCGGCCGCGACGGGCCGGCCTGCCCGGACGGGTTCTCGCCCGCGCCGACCTGAGGATCTTCGGGCCGAGCCGCCGCGGCGCGGCCGCCGGGTCTCAGCCCCGCGCCGCGCGCTCGCGCTTCAGGCGGTAGAGCGCGTCGAGCGCCTCGCGCGGCGTCAGCGCGTCCGGATCGATCGCGTCGAGCAGCGCGCCCAGCGGATCCTCCCGCGGAGGCTCCGGTGGCGGCGGAGGAGCGAGCGCGGCGAACAGCGGCAGGTCGTCGATCCGGGCGCGGGCCGGGCGGCCCCGCTCGGCTTTCTCGAGGCTCTTGAGGATCGCCCCGGCCCGGGTCACGACGCTGCCCGGGAGTCCGGCGAGCCGGGCCACCTGCAGCCCGTAGCTGCGCTCGGCGACCCCCGGCACGACCTCGTGCAGGAACACGACGCCGTCCCGGTGCTCGGCCACCTTCAGCGTCGCGTTCTCGAGGCGCGCCAGCCGGTCGCCGAGGGCCGTCAGCTCGTGGAAATGCGTGGCGAACAGCGCCCGGCAGGCGTTCACCTCGTGAAGATGCTCGAGGCAGGCCCAGGCGATCGACAGGCCGTCGAAGGTCGCGGTGCCGCGGCCGATCTCGTCCAGGATCACCAGGGAGCGCCGCGTCGCCTGATTGAGGATCGCCGCCGTCTCGACCATCTCGACCATGAAGGTCGACTGCCCCCGGGCGAGGTCGTCGGCGGCGCCGACGCGGGAGAACAGCCGGTCGACCCGGCCGATCCGCGCCTCCGCGGCCGGCACGAAGGCGCCCATCTGGGCGAGCACCGCGATCAGCGCGTTCTGGCGCAGGAAGGTCGATTTGCCGCCCATGTTCGGGCCGGTGATCAGGCGGATCCGGCCGCGCGTGTCGCCGGACAAGTCGCAATCGTTGGCGATGAACGGCTCGCCGGCCCGGCGCAGGGCCGCCTCGACCACCGGGTGGCGGCCGCCGACCACGACGAAGCTGAGCGATTCGTCGACCACGGGGCGCCGCCAGTCGAGCTCGACGGCGAGTTCCGCGTGGCTCGCCGCCACGTCGAGCCCGGCCAGCGCCTCGGCCACCTCGGCGATGGGCTCGGCCCGGGCCAGCACGCGGGCCGCGAGGTCGTCGAAGACGGCGGCCTCCAGGGCCAGCGCGCGGTCGGAGGCGCCCGAGATCTTCGACTCCAGCTCGCCCAGCTCGACGCTGGTGAAGCGCATGGCGTCCACCATGGTCTGGCGGTGGACGAACTCGCTCTGCAGGCCCTTCAGGCAGGCCTCGCCGACGGATTGCGGGACCTCGATGAAGTAGCCCAGCAGGTTGTTGTGCTTGATCCGCAGTGTCCGGCAGCCGGTCTGCTCGGCGTAGCGCGCCTGCAGGGCCGCGATCACCTTGCGGGAATCCTGGCCGAGGGTCCGCGCCTCGTCGATCTCCGGGTGGTAGCCCGCGCGCACGAAGCCGCCGTCGCGCCGGCTCAGGGGCAGCTCGTCGGCGAGCGCCGCCGCCAGCGTCGCGATGAGCTCCGGGTCGGCCTCGGCCAGGTGCTCGGCCAGCCGGGCGAGATCCACCGGGAGACCGGGGATGGCGGCGAGGCGGGCGCCGAGATCCGCCGCCACCGCGAGGCCGTCGCGGATGGCCGCGAGGTCGCGCGGGCCCGCACGGCCGAGCCCGGTCCGCGAGAGCGCCCGGGCGAGGTCGGGGGCCCGCGCCAGGGCGTCGCGCAGGCCGCCGCGCAGGCGCGCGTCCTCCACCAGGTACGCCACCGCCGCGTGCCGCCGGGCGATGGCGTCGAGGTGGGTGAGCGGGCCCGCGAGGTGCTCGGCGAGCAGCCGCGCCCCGTTCGCCGTCACGGTCCGGTCGATCGTCGCGAGGAGGCTCCCGGCGCGCTCCCCCGACAGGGTGCGGGTGAGTTCGAGGTTGGCCCGCGTCGCCGCGTCGATCGCCAGAGTCGCGCCGCCATCCTCGCGGGTCGGGACGGCCAGGGGCGGACGGGCCGCGAGCTGCGTCCGGGCGATGTAGAGGAGCGCCGCCCCGGCCGCCGCGATCTCGGCCCGGGTGAACTGGCCGAACCCCTCCAGGGTCGAGACGCCGTACTGCTCGCGCAGGCGCCGTTCGGCGGCGGCGGGCTCGAGCTCGGCCTGTGCCAGGGGCACGACGGCGGCGCGGCTCTCCTGCCAGAGCCGCGCGAGGGCCGGATCGGCGTGGATCGCCTCCGACAGGACGATCTCCCGCGGGTCGTGCCGGGCGATGGCGCCGGACAGGTCGCCGCCCGCGACCTCGCTCAGGGAGAAGCGGCCGGTGGAGATGTCCACCGCGGCGAGGCCGTAGGCGACTGCCCCCTCCCCGGTCTTCCGGCGGCCGATCGCCAGGAGGAGGTTGGCGCGGGCCGGGTCGAGGAGCCGGTCCTCCGTGATCGTGCCGGGGGTGACGAGCCGCACGACCTCGCGGCGGACCACGGATTTGGGCCCGCGCTTCTTGGCCTCGGCCGGATCCTCGGTCTGCTCGCACACCGCCACCCGGTGGCCGAGGGCGATGAGACGGTTGAGGTAGTCGTCGGACCGTTCGACCGGCACGCCGCACATCGGGATCTCGCTGCCCGCGTGCTTGCCGCGCTTCGTCAGGACGATGCCGAGCGCCCGGGACGCGGTCTCCGCATCCTCGAAGAACAGCTCGTAGAAGTCGCCCATCCGGTAGAACAGGAGGCAGTCCGGATTGGCGGCCTTGATCTCGATGTACTGCGCCATCATCGGCGTCGCGCCGGCCGGGTCCAGGCCGGGCGGGGGCGTCGTGTCGGCGGTGGGGCGGACGGCGGTTCGGGCCATGCCGCGTCTTAGCAGAGCGCCGCGGGCGAATCAGGCTGCGCGAACCGACGCGGCTGGGGAGAAGGCGCCCGGACGGCGCATCGCCGGTGGATGGCGCCCGGATCCGGCGCAGCCTGTGCGGGATCCGGACGCGGGTCGGATGTCAGTAGCGCGGGCCGCCCGTGGTGTTGCCGAGCTGCTGCTGGTAGCCCGGGCGCGACGGATTGCGGGCGTTCGGGTTGCCGTGCCGCATCGTGTTCATGCGCCGCATCCGGCGCTCGTGCCGGGTCGAGTGATGACGGTGCATCCGGTGATGATGCATGCGGTGGTGGCGATGCATCGCCACGGTCTCGACCATGTCGGATCCGGCGAGGCCGGGCTGCGCGATCGCGGGCGCGGCCTGCGACGCGACGGTTCCGGCCAGAAGGCCGCCGAAGACCACACCCGCGGTCAGGAAAGAACGAAAAGACATCGTGGAGTAGCTCCGATCAGCCCTCGTGGGCCACCACCAAGTGACAAGTGCTCGTCATGTTCCGGATGGGGAGGCGAAAAATGTTGCGGGGCTCCCGGAAGCCGCACGGATTACCGCTGCGGCCGGCGCGTGCTCGAACGCGCCGGCGCCGAGACTTCCGAGATCCGTCCGTGCACTGAATAGCGTTCTGCAACTTGCCCGCGTGAACCGGCCGGCGTTCCTGCGCGGGGCCCCGGCGGCTACCGGAGGAACGCGGCGAGATCGGCGTTGACCGCTTCGGGTTCCTCGTGGGCGAGCCAGTGGCTGGCCCGCTCGTACCAGCGGAGTTGGCTGGCGTCACAGTACGCGAGGCTCGCCTCCGCCAGGCCGGGTTGCAGCGCGGTGTCCCGCCGCCCCCAGAGGATCAGCACCGGCACCCGCACCCGCGGCGGCCGCGCCCGGGGCAGCTGCACCAGGGCCCGGTACCAGTTCAGCATGCCGGTCATCGCGCCGGGTTGGAGCCACGCCGCGACGTAGTGGTCGAGATCGGCCTCCGCGAAGGCGCCCGGACGGCTGGAGCTCGTCAGCGCGCGCCGCAGGGCACGGCAGCGATCCGCCGTGAGCAGCCGCTCGGGCAGGCGCGGCAGCTGGAAGAGGCCCACGTAGGTGCTGCGCAGCCACTGGCCCGGATGGTGCCGCATGTAGGCGCCGACGACGGCCGGATGCGGCGCGTTGAGGATCGCCAGCCGGTCGATCCGCTCGGGGTGCCGGCTCGCCACCCACCAAGCGACGAGGCCGCCCCAGTCGTGGCCGACCAGCCGCACCGCGGGCGCGCCGCAGGCGTCGGCCAGCGCCAGGACGTCGCCGGCCAGCCGGTCCAGGTGGTAGGCGGCGATCCCCGCAGGCTTGTCGCTGAGGCCGTAGCCCCGCTGGTCCGGCGCGATGATCCGCAGACCCGTCTCGGCGAGGGGCCCGATCTGGTGGCGCCAGCCGTACCAGGATTCCGGGAAGCCGTGCAGCAGGATGGTCGGCGGACCCGTCTCGGGGCCCGCCTCGGCCACGTGCAGGGCGACCTCGGGCAGGGCGATCCGGCGAAACTTCACTCCCGCGACGGTCATCCTCGCGCGCTCCGTCATGCCCGGCATCCCTCGCGGCGGGGAACGCGCGCGACTGCCGGTCCGATCCGCTCAGAAGCCGAGCGCGGCGCCGTCGCCGGCCTCCGGGGAGAGCTGGTCGCGCAGGCGCTCCGGCGCGGTCCGCGTCCAGAGGCACAGCAGCACGAAGGCGGCGCCGTGCAGCAGGGATTGCGGCGCGGAATGGTCGGTCGCGGTGCGCCGATCTTGCGCGGAACCGGGCACGGTGCCGGTCAGGGGCGTGGCGAGCTGGGTCATGGGTCCGGTCTCCGAACGACGCGTTGCAGCGGAGATCGTCGCCGGACGCCCTGGGTTACAGGGCCACGGGCGCCGCGCGTGCGCCTGCGCACGCGGACATCTCACCGCACCGGGTCGAGCCAGCGCGCGAGGGTGCCGGTCGCGATGCCCGCGCGGGTTTCCCGGTAGCCCAGCTCCGCCGATTCCCGGAAGCGCGACCACGCCCGCAGGTCGATGCCGGAGAGCTGCGGCTTGAGCACCGCGGTCGCGTGGGCGGCCGCCATCAGGCTCTGCGAGTCGCTCGACACGGTGGCGGCGCGCAGCAGCAGCGGTGCCAGTCCCGGCATCGCCAGCGGCGAGCCGATCAGCTTGCGCATGAGCCGGCCGCTCCAGCCGCGCCGCGGCATGTCCTGGAACGCCCGGTCGGTCCCGACATCGACGGCCAGGACCGGCCCGCGCTCCAGCCCGGCGGCGACGTCGGCCGGAAGGTTGTTCATCATGCCGCCGTCGACCAGGATGCCCTCGTCGCAGAGCACGGGCGGCAGGAGGCCTGGGATCGCGATGCTGGCGCGCAGGGCCTTCGGCAGGTCGCCCGAGCGGTGAACCATGGTGTTGCCGGTCGTCAGGTTCGACGAGACGCAGAAGAACGGCAGCCAGAGGTCCTCGATGCGCACGCCGCCGTAGCGCGCCGCGAGGCCGGCATCGACCTTGGCGCCGCGGGTCAGCGCGTGCAGCGGCAGCGTGTAGTCGTTGATCGGGTTGCTGGTGGCGAAGAACGCCTCGATCTGCGCCTGGATCTCCGCGACGCTCCAGCCCATGGCGAGGCTCGCCGCGATGATCGCCCCCATGCTGGTCCCGCCGACGAAGTCCGGCGCGCAGGAGACCTCGTCGAGGGCCTTGAGCACCCCGAGATGAGCGAGCCCCCGCGCGCCACCGCCGCCGAGGACGAGGCCCCGGGCCGACCCGCTGGCGAGCCGCGCGAGGCGATGCAGATCCGCGCGGTCGCCGTCCCGGACCTGGATGCGCATCGCCGCCGGCAGCGCGGCGACCTCCGGATGGAGGGCTTTCGGGCGCCGGGCCCCGGGATCCTGGCGCACGACGAGATCCATGCGGATCCAGTCGGAGCGCACCCGGTCGAGATAGGCCGCCGCGCCCGGACGCGGCGGCGCGCCGGGCTCGGCCAGGAGCAGGACGTGGTCGCCCCGCCGCTGGCTCTGCCGGCACCAGGGGCAATCGATGTCGTGCGCCGCGAAGATCGTGCGCGCGTGGTCGCCCTCGAAGGCCTGGAACCACGCCTCGTCGGCGCCCTCCGGCCAGTCGGTCAGGCAGCCGGTCTCCCCGGGCAGCAGGACGTCGAAGGCGGCGGCGAGCTGCCGCGCCACCCGCGCCGGATCCGGCCCCTCGGTCACCGCCAGGATCGTGAAGATCCGCGGCGCGTGGTGGACGGAGTAGCCGTCGTAGATCGCCCGCAGGCGGTCTGCGAGCATCCGGGCGAAGTAGAGGAGCGTGTGCGGGTGCTCGGCGATCACCGCCTCGAACGCGTCCCTGGTGAGCTGCAGGAGGTGCGAATCGCGCAGTGCCATCACGGTGGCCGCCCGCGGGGCGTCCGACAGCAGGGCCATCTCCCCGAACGTCTCGGGCGGCCGCAGGCGCGCGATCCGGGTCGGCCGCCCGGCATGGTCGCGGGCCGAGACGCCGACCGCCCCGGAGACCAGCGTGTACAGGGCGTCCCCGGTATCGCCCTGCTCGAACAGAGTGCGGCCGCCCGGCACCGCCACCGGCACCATCCGGGCCCGCACGGCCGCGACCGCCGGCGCGTCGAGCCCGGCCAGGAACGGGATCTCGGGTTCGCTCACGCTGGAACCGCCGCCTCGATCGTCCCGCGCAGGCCTGCCGACGAACCCAACCCCATCGTTCCGTTCCCATCCCCGCGTCTTTCGACCACCATAGCGCATGGCGGCCGCCGGTACGCCCCGTGACCGCGGCCCGCATCTGAAACGCCGGTGCCTTCGCGCGGCGGCGGCCATCCGCTACAGGCGGTGAAACACCGGAACCGGGAGGAACGCATGTCGGGGCTTGAGCGGATCGCGATCGTGACCGGGGCCGGGACGGGTGTCGGCAAGGCCGCCGCCCTGGCGCTCGCCGGGGCCGGATGGCGCGTCGTCCTCTCCGGGCGGCGTCAGGCCCCCCTCGACGAGGTCGCCGCGCAGATCGGCCACGGGGCCCTGGCGGTCCCCACCGACGTGACCGATCCCGACTCGATCGCCGCCCTGTTCGCGCGCACCAAGGCGGAGTTCGGCCGTCTCGACCTGCTGTTCAACAATGCCGGGATCGGCGCTCCGGCGGTCCCCCTCGAGGACCTGCCCCTCGAGACCTGGCGGCAGGTGGTCGACACCAACCTCACGGCGCTGTTCCTGTGCACGCAGCACGCCTTCCGGATCATGCGCGACCAGGATCCCCGGGGCGGCCGGATCATCAACAACGGCTCGATCTCGGCCCACGCGCCCCGCCCGAACTCCATCGCCTACACGGCGACCAAGCACGCCGTCACCGGGCTGACCAAAGCGACCTCCCTCGACGGGCGGGCCTACGACATCGCCTGCGGCCAGATCGATATCGGTAACGCCGACACGCCCATGGGCGGCAAGATGAAGGCCGGCGTCCCGCAGGCGGACGGGTCCCTGCGGGCCGAGGCGGTGATGGATCCGGACCATGTCGGTCAGGCCGTGCTCTCCATGGCGAGCCTGCCGCTGGAGGCCAACGTGCAGTTCATGACCATCATGGCCACCAAGATGCCGTTCGTCGGCCGCGGCTGACACGACGCGGTTCTCGGGTCCGCGCAGCGACGCGCGCCGACTCCGCCCGACGAGACAAGGCTCGACACAGCCCACCCCCGATCCGATCGCGCCGAGCGGCCGCGGCCGCCGCACCGATCGAGCGGCCGCGCGACCCCGACCGGCTGCCTGCCTCCGGGCCGTGCGCCCTGCCGCGCCCGAACGGAGCGCGCGAGCAGGCGATCGAACCGCGCCCGAGCCCGCTTCGCACCCACCCCTGCCCGAGCCCGCGCGGCGTGCCGGCACCCTGTCCGGGCCGATTGACGGCCCGTTTCATAACTCATACAAATTTGGAGGCCGGCGAGTCCGGAGTCGCGGCCCGGTCTCTCGGAGGGGACGTCGGCGGCGCCGGACTCTCGCTGCGCCTTGCCGATCCGGCGAAGTCATCCGGGTCGGCTGGCGCGACGTCAGACGGGCCGGCATCAGCTGAGGATTGTCCAAAGACCCGGTCAGTCAGAGAGCAATTCGCAGTAATAAGAGCAACGCGTCGATAAAAACAAAAGCACGGACTCGCTTCAGCTCAGAACGAAGTCCAGCTGTGAACATGAGGGGGGCTTATGAACGCCAGGCAGACCGTTCTCACATACTTCCTGGGCCTGTCGCTCCTGGGAGCGTCGGCCGTGACATCGGTGCAGGCGGCCGGCGGGGATCCGATCGGGGTCGCCATGCCGACCAAGTCGTCGCAGCGCTGGATCGACGACGGCAACAACATCGTCAGGCTTCTGAAGGCCAAGGGCTACAAGCCGGACCTGCAATACGCGGACGACGACATCCCGACGCAGCTCGCCCAAATCGAGAACATGCTCACCACGGGCGCGAAGATCCTGGTGATCGCTTCCATCGACGGCACGACCCTCAGCGATGTGCTGTCGAAGGCGGGCGAGCGCGGCGTCCGGGTGATCGCCTACGACCGGCTCATCAAAGGGACGCCGCACGTCGATTACTACGCCACCTTCGACAACTACAAGGTCGGCGTTCAGCAGGCGACATCCATCGTCGACGCCCTCGGCCTGAAGGACGGGAAGGGCCCCTTCAACATCGAGTTGTTCGGCGGCTCGCCCGACGACAATAACGCATACTTTTTCTACGACGGCGCCCTGTCGGTGCTGAAGCCCTACATCGACGCGAGGAAGCTCGTGGTGCGCTCGGGCCAGTTCGGCATGGACAAGGTGTCCACCCTGCGCTGGGACGCGGCGACCGCTCAGGCGCGGATGGATAACCTGCTCTCGGCCTATTACGGCACCGCCCATCTCGACGCCGTGCTCTCGCCCTACGACGGCATCTCCACGGCGATCCTCTCGTCGGTGAAGAGCGTCGGCTACGGTTCGGGCGACGTGAAGCTGCCGGTAATCAGCGGCCAGGACGCCGAGCTGCAATCGGTCAAGTCGATCATCGCCGGAGAGCAGACGGCGACCATCTTCAAGGACACCCGGGATCTGGCCAAGGTGGCGGTGGCGATGATCGACGCCATCGAGGCCGGCCGACAGCCCGAAGTCAACGATGTGAAGACCTACAGCAACGGCAAGAAGGTCGTCCCCTCCTACCTGCTCACGCCGGTGATCGTCACCCAGGCCAACTGGAAGCAGGCCCTGGTCGATACCGGGTACTACACGCTCGACCAGCTCAAGTGATCGCAGCCGGGATGGAGCCCGGCGGCTCCGCCCGATCCCATCCCCGCGCCGCGATGGCCGGCGCGGGGGCCGAACGTGCAGTCCGAGCTGGTAGGCGCCGCATGCAGCCCGTCCTCGAAATGCGGGGAATCTCCAAGACCTTCCCCGGTGTGAAGGCTCTCGACGACGTGAATCTCACCGTCGAGCCCGCCGAGATCCTCGCCCTGGTCGGCGAGAACGGGGCCGGCAAGTCGACGCTGATGAAGGTTCTGAGCGGCGTGTATCCCCACGGGTCCTACACGGGCGACATCACCTACGAGGGCCGGCCGGGCCACTTCCGGGACATCACGGACAGCGAGCGCCTCGGCATCGTGATCATCCACCAGGAATTGGCCCTGGTGCCGTACCTGTCGATCGCCGAGAACATCTTCCTCGGCAACGAGCCGGCCCGCTTCGGCATCATCGACCAGGACCGTGTCCACGCCCGCGCCCGCGCGCTGATGGCGACGGTGGGACTCGACGAGAGCCCCGACACCCTCGTCACCCATCTCGGTGTCGGCAAGCAGCAGCTCGTGGAGATCGCCAAGGCGCTCTCCAAGGAGGTCAAGCTGCTGATCCTCGACGAGCCGACCGCGTCGTTGAGCGAGACCGACAGCGCGGCGCTGCTGCAGCTGCTGCTGCGCTTCAAGGCGCAGGGCATCGCGTCGATCCTGATCTCTCACAAGCTCAGCGAGATCGCCAAGGTGGCCGATCGGATCACGGTCCTGCGCGACGGCACCACCGTCGAGACCCTCGACTGCCGCGGCGGCCTGATCGACGAGGACCGCATCATCCGGGCGATGGTCGGCCGCACGCTGGAGAACCGCTACCCCGTCCGCACGCCGCGGATCGGCGCGGTGCTGATGGAGGTGCGCGACTGGACGGTCCATCACCCGATCCACGCCGAGCGGGCGGTGGTGCGCGACGTCGGCCTGAGCCTGCGCATGGGCGAGATCGTCGGGATCGCGGGCCTGATGGGCTCCGGTCGGACCGAGCTCGCCATGAGCCTCTTCGGCCGGTCCTACGGGCAGGACATCCGGGGCACCGTCCGGATCGACGGTGTCGAGGTCGACGTCTCGACGATCGACCGGGCGATCGCGGCCGGCCTCGCCTACGTCACCGAGGACCGCAAGCAGCTCGGGCTGGTGCTCGGCGAGGACATCGCCCGGAACACGACCCTCGCGAACCTGCCGGGCATCTCCACCGCCGCGGTGATCGACGAGGCGGCCGAGCACCGGGTCGCGACCGGCTACCGCACCAAGATGCGCATCCGCTCCCTCGGGGTGACGCAGCCGACCGTGCACCTGTCGGGCGGCAATCAGCAGAAGGTCGTGCTGAGCAAGTGGCTGTTCACGCAGCCCAAGGTGCTGATCCTCGACGAGCCGACGCGCGGCATCGATGTCGGCGCCAAGTACGAGATCTACAGCATCATCAACGAGCTGGCCGAGGACGGGCGCGGCGTCCTCATGATCTCGTCCGAGATGCCGGAACTGCTCGGCCTCTGCGACCGCATCTACGTGATGAACGAGGGGCGGTTCGTGGGCGCGTTCGATCGCGGCGAGGCCAGCCAGGAAGCGATCATGCGCGCGATCATGCGCTCCAGGGGCCTGAACGGATGACCGACATCACAGCGAGCAAATCCATGAGGCCCGGCAGCGACATCATCCCGGCCGCCGCGGCCGCGACGGGGGAGGTCCGGGCCCGGCGCGGCCGCCTGCCGGTGGCGCAGCTGCGCGCCTACGGGCTCGTCGTCGCACTGGCGGTGATCACGCTGTTCTTCGAGGTCGCGACGGGCGGCGTCCTGTTCCAGCCGCTGAACCTGACCAACCTGATTCTCCAGAACAGCTACGTCGTGGTGATGGCGCTCGGGATGCTGCTGGTCATCGTGGCCGGGCATATCGACCTGTCGATCGGCTCGGTGGTCGGATTCGTGGGGGCGCTCGCATCCCTGCTGATGGTCCGCTTCCACGTCGACCCGGTCCCGGCCGCCCTCCTGTGCCTCGCGGTGGGGGCGGCCATCGGCGGTCTGCAGGGCTACTTCGTGGCCTACCTCGCCATACCGAGCTTCATCGTCACCCTGGCCGGCATGATGGTGTTCCGCGGCCTGACGCAGGTGCTGCTCCAGGGCACCTCCGTCGGGCCGTTCCCGGAGGTGTTCCAGCTCCTCGCCAAGGGCTTCCTCGTCAATGTCGCCGGACCCTGGACCTCCGTCCTGATCGCCCTCGCGCTGGTCGCGACGCTGATCGGGCTCGGCTGGCGAAGGTGGCAGGCGCGGCTGCGGAACGGGAGCCCGGCGGACTCCGTGGCGGCGTTCATCGGCCGCAACGGCGTGACCGCCATCCTGATCCTGGCCTTCGCCTGGCAGATGAGCGCCTACCGGGGCCTGCCCAACGTGCTCCTCGTGCTGCTGGCGCTGGTGACGCTCTACGGCTTCGTGACGACGCGGACGACGATCGGGCGCCGGATCTACGCGCTGGGCGGGAACATCAAGGCCGCGCGCCTCTCTGGCATCAAGACCGAGAGGCTGACCTTCCTGACCTTCGCCAACATGGGCGCGCTGGCGGGTCTCGCCGGCATGATCTTCGTCGCGCGGCTCAACACCGCGAATTCCAAGGCCGGCGTCGGCATGGAGCTCGACGTGATCGCCGCCTGCTTCATCGGCGGCGCCTCGGCGGCGGGCGGCATCGGCAAGGTCTCGGGTGTCGTGATCGGCGCCTTCATCATCGGCATCATGAACAACGGCATGTCGATCCTGGGGATCGGCGTCGACTGGCAGCAGGTGATCAAGGGCGTCGTCCTGCTCGCCGCCGTGTGCCTCGACGTCCACAACAAGAACAACCGGCTCTGACGGGCGCCGCGCGCTCCGCGGCCCCGCGTCCGGTTCGGATCGCCCCGATCGGGACGGCGCGGGTCCGCCCCGCGGAGCGCGTCGATCCGGCGGTGTCGCGACCGCCCGTGGCGCGCCGACCGCGGACGTGGCGCGGTGCTCGCGGTGGTCGGGCCCGGCCCGGCCGCCCGAGGCGGCCGGCGGGTTTCCCCGCCCGGCGCGATCAGGTCTTGCGGGCGACCGTGAAGCGGGCGGCGTCGCGCAGGACGCGGGCGCCCTCCCCCCAGGACGACACCGCGTCCTCGCAGACGCCGACGAGGCGGTCGCACTCGGCGCGGGCGCCGTCGATGCCGAGACGGTCGACGAGCGTCGCCTTGCCGGCATCCTTGTCCTTGCCGGTGGCCTTGCCCATGGCCTCGGGCGAGGCTTCCCGGTCGAGGATGTCGTCGGCGATCTGGAAGGCCTGCCCCAGGGCGAGGCCGTAGCGCAGGAGGGCGGCCCGCTGGTCCTTGTCGGCGCCGCCGACGATCGCCCCGGCCTCGACCGAGAAGGCCAGGATCGCCCCGGTCTTCATCGCCTGCATCCGCAGGGTGTCGTCCACGTCCATGTTGGCCGCGCCGAACCGGCCCTCGGCGGTGAGATCGAGGAGCTGGCCGCCGACCATGCCGCCCAGGCCCGAGGCGCGGGCGAGGCCGAGCACGAGATCGGCGCGGACGCGCGCGTCCGGCTGCCAGGCCGGGTCGGCGACGATCTCGAAGGCCAGCGTCTGCAGGGCGTCACCGACCAGGATGGCGGTGGCCTCGTCGTAGGCCTTGTGGACCGTGGGCTTGCCGCGGCGCATGTCGTCGTCGTCCATCGCCGGCAGGTCGTCGTGGACGAGGCTGTAGCAATGGACCAGCTCGACGCCGGCGCCGGCCGCCAGCGCGGCGGCCTCGGAGCCGCCGAGCATCCGGGCGGTCTCGATGGCCAGGAACGGCCGGAGGCGCTTGCCGCCGCCGAGCACCGCGTGGCGCATCGCCTCCATCAGGCGCGGCGGCCGGGCGATCTCGCCGGGTCCGACCGCGGGGCCGAGGCGCTCGACCAGGAAGGTCTCGACGGTGCCGGCGACCTCCGTCAACCTGTGGGTAAAATCGGCGGCCGGCGTGACTGCCTTGACCGAACCGGTCGGTGCCTGCGTTGAGGGGGTCGGGGTCATCGGGCTTACGTCCGGTCCTGGCCTTGCGGAAACCAATCGGGTGTCAGTTGGGCGGGGACGGACTCACGGTGGACGGGGCTCGACGCAGGCGGGAGACGGCAGGTCGCGACCTTCCGCTCGCGCGCCCGCGCCGTTCCCGCCGCGTCCGCCAGGCCGTGGGAGCGCTGCTGCTGCTCCCCGCCGTCGGGTTCGTCCTCGCGCTGACGTTGGCGCTCGTCTATAGCGCGGTGATGCCGCCGTCGACCCTGATGCTGGGACGGTGGTTGACGCTTCAGCCGGTGAGCCGCGATCCGGTCCCGCTCTCCGCCATCGCGCCGGCCCTGCCCCAGGCCGTGATCGCCTCGGAGGATCAGCGCTTCTGCCTGGATCACGGCGTCGATTTCGGCGCGATCCGCGACGTGGTCGAGGACGAGGACTCGCCGAGCCGCGGCGCCTCCACGATCGCCATGCAGACGGTCAAGAACGTCTTCCTCTGGCCCGGCCGCTCCTACATCCGCAAGGCCATCGAGATCCCGCTGGCGCTGGCGCTCGACACGCTCTGGGGCAAGCGCCGCATGATGGAGATCTACCTCAACGTCGCCGAGTGGGGCGACGGGATCTACGGTGCGCAGGCCGCGAGCCGGCACTGGTTCGGCAAGGACGCGAGCCGGCTGACCCGCAACGAGGCCGCCCTCCTCGCCGCCGTCCTGCCGAACCCGATCACCCGCAGCGCCGGCCGGCCCTCTCCCGGCGTGCGCCGACGGGCCGCGCGGATCCAGGCCATGATGGGGCAGATCGACGGGCTGACGGGCTGCCTGCGGCGGTAGCAGGGGGCGGTGCGCCTCTGTAAGACGGGCCTTCCAAGCGTGAGACCCGGGACCGACCCACGATGAGCGATGCCGTTTACGACCTGAGCCTGGAGCGCATCGCCCTGATCCGCCGGATGGTCGTCGCCTGGGGCGGCGCCGCGCCGGGCGCACCGACCATCCACCCCGCGGCGCCCTACGGCAGCCTGGATCGCGACGGCGACATCGCCAACGTCACCGGCGACGACGAGGGCGCCGAGGAGGAGCACCGGGCGCTGGAGGACGGCCTCGCGGTCTTCGTTCAGAACGCGCACTTGAAGCCGGGCCGGTACCAGTACCACAACGGCCTGGCGAAGCTCGACCCGAGCGCGGTCGGCGACGTCTTCCGCGACGCGGCGACCGGCGAGACACCGGACGTCATCACCTTCGCGGTGACGCCCGAGCACCTCGCCCTGATCCCGCGGCTGCATATCGGGTGGAATGCCGAGCAGGGGGTGCCGCGCGTCGATCCGGAGCGGCCCTACGGCGCGGACGGCGCCTACACGGACGCGATGAAGCGCCATCTCGCCGGCGTGCCGGGCGCGGCCGCGAACGACGACGAGGACGCGGAGACGCGGCTCGTGCGCCTCCACCGCGAGCTGCAGCCCGCGCTGCAGATCTTCCTGCGCTACGCCGATCTCGGACCCGGTGACTTCCGTCGGGCGGCCGAGCGCTGGCTGCCCGCCTGACGGCCGAGGCCGGTCGCCGCCCGCGCGGCGGCGACCGGAAGCGGGCTCAGCCCTCGCGCTTCTTCCGCTGGGCCAGCGTGCGCAGCCGCAGGGCGTTGAGCTTGATGAACCCGGCCGCGTCGCGGTGATCGTAGGCGACCGCACCCTCCTCGAAGGTCACGAGATCCTGGTCGTAGAGCGAGTGCGGGCTCTCGCGGCCGACGACGTGGACGCCGCCCTTGTAGAGCTTCAGCCGCACCGTGCCGGTGACCTTCTCCTGGCTCTTGTCGATCAGGGCCTGGATCATCTCGCGCTCCGGCGAGAACCAGAAGCCGTTGTAGATCAGCTCGGCATATTGCGGCATGAGCTGGTCCTTGAGGTGCGCGGCGCCCCGGTCCAGCGTGATCGACTCGATGGCGCGGTGCGCCGGCAGCAGGATCGTGCCGCCGGGCGTCTCGTACATGCCGCGGCTCTTCATGCCGACGAAGCGGTTCTCCACGAGGTCGAGCCGGCCGATGCCGTTGGCGCGGCCGAGCTCGTTGAGCTTGGCCAGCAGGCTCGCGGGCGACAGGTTCTCGCCGTCGATCGAGACGGCGTCGCCGCGCTCGAACCCGATCGTGATGATCGTCGGCTGGTCGGGCGCCTCCTCGGGCGAGAGCGTGCGCGAGTAGACGTAGTCCGGCACCTCGACGGCCGGATCCTCCAGCACCTTGCCCTCGGAGGAGGCGTGCAGGAGGTTGGCGTCCACCGAGAACGGGCTCTCGCCGCGCTTGTCCTTGGCGATCGGGATCTGGTGCTGCTCGGCGAAGGCGATGAGCTGCTCGCGGGAGCGCAGGTCCCACTCGCGCCAGGGCGCGATCACCGTGACGTCCGGCTTGAGCGCGTAGTAGCCGAGCTCGAACCGGACCTGGTCGTTCCCCTTGCCGGTGGCGCCGTGGCAGACCGCGTCGGCGCCGACCTTCTCGGCGATCTCGATCTGCTTCTTGGCGATCAGCGGCCGGGCGATCGAGGTGCCGAGCAGGTAGACGCCCTCGTAGACGGCGTTCGCCCGGAACATCGGGAAGACGTAGTCGCGGACGAATTCCTCGCGCAGGTCCTCGATGTAGATGTTCTCGGGCTTGATGCCGAGCAGCTCCGCCTTGCGGCGGGCGGGCTCCAGCTCCTCGCCCTGGCCGAGATCGGCCGTGAAGGTCACGACCTCGCAGCCGTAGGTGGTCTGCAGCCACTTCAGGATGATCGATGTGTCGAGGCCGCCGGAATAGGCCAGCACGACCTTCTTCACGGGGCTCTTCGCGGGGACGGACATGCGGCTTCCGGAACTGGGACGGGGCGTCTGCGGCTTATCGCGGGTGTCACCGGCCTGCAACCGGCGCGCCATCTCGCGCGTAGGCCAAATGCCGGAGGATCGGCCGCGTTTCGCCTCACGGCGGCCTTGCGGCTGTGTCAGAAACGGCGCGGGCGTTGCCAGTCGTCATCGCCGCGAGAGTGCATCGGAGAAGCGAAGTCTATGGCGCGCCAGCCAATTCTGGAGTTCTGGTACGAATTCGCCTCCACCTACTCCTACCTCGCGGCCATGCGCGTCGAGGCCGCCGCCGCCGAGGCGGACGTGGCGATCCGGTGGCGCCCCTTCCTGGTCGGGCCGCTCTTCGCCGCGCAGGGCTGGACCACCTCGCCGTTCAACCTCTACGCGGCCAAGGGCAAGAACATGTGGCGCGACGTCGAGCGCGAGGCCGCCCGCCTCGGCCTGCCGCCGGTGACGCGCCCCGCCCAGTTTCCACAGAACAGCCTCAGCGCGGTGCGGGTCGCGATCCTCGGCCAGGACCAGGCGTGGCTGGTGCCGTTCTCGAAGGCGGTCTTCACCGCGAGCTTCGCCGAGGGCCGCTCGATCGCGGAGCCGGCGGCCGTGGCGGAGATCCTCGATTCGCTCGGGCTCGACGGCACGCAGACCGTGCGCGCCGCCGCCGCCGAGGCCAACAAGACCAAGCTCCGGGTCAGCGTCGAGGAGGCGCGCTCCCGCGGGATCTACGGGGCGCCGACCTTCCTGGCCGACGACGGCGAGCTGTTCTGGGGCAACGACCGGCTGGAGCAGGCCCTGGCCTGGGCGACCGGCGACCGGCCGAAGGGGCTGCGCTAGGCCGCGCCGGCCACGCGGTAGGGCGACGTTCACGCCGCTCGGCCATCAAACCGACTCGACCCCCTGGTTCTGGTCCGGCTCCGCTTCGGCGCGGCCGGAGCGGGACAGCCACGCCCCGGACGAGTCCATGCCTGTTTCGAAGCCTGTCTCGCGACGCCTCCTCCTCGCCGCGGCCGCCGCCCTCGGGGCCGGCCTGACCGGCGCCTCCGCGCAATCTTACGGCCAGCGCGTCGCGGTCACCGGTGACGACGGGCGCGCGGTGGCGAACTCGATCCTGCCGGGCGAGATCACCGGGCAGATCCCGGGCCTGCGCGGCGTGACCTATGTCGGGCCGCGGGATGCCGGCACCACGCTCTACGAGTTCTTCGACTTCAACTGCCCGTACTGCCGGAAGGCGGCCGCCGACGTGGTCGCCCTGCACGACAGCGACCCGGAATTGCGGATCGGTCTTGTCCACAACCCGATCCTGTCGCCGCAATCGGCGCAGGCCGCCAAGGTGATGCTGGCGGTGCAGCGCAAGATCGGCTCCGAGGCGGCGTGGCGCTTCTACCAGACGCTGCTGGGCAAGCCCGGCCGCATCGACGGGCCGGGCGCGCTCACGGCCGCGGCCGCGCTCGGGATCCCGCAGGCAGAAGTGGAGGCGATCGCCGACAGCGAGGAGGTGCGCGCGGCGCTCAAGAGCCAGATGCGGATGGCCGCGGATCTCGGCCTCTACGCGACGCCGTCCTACGTCCTCGGCAACAGCGGCATCCTCGGCCATCCGGGCGCCGGCGCCATGGCCAAGATGATCGCGAGCGTGCGGCGCTGCGACCGGCTCGCCTGCTGACGCGTTCCCCGCGTCACACTTCCGCCGTCCTGACGCGCAGCGACGCGCGCCTGCCGTGTTGCGCGCGGCCATGCTGGCATGCTAGGCGGTCGCCGCGCCACGAGGACAGTTCTCGACCTGTCCGCTGTCGGCGCGATCCCACGTCCCGAACGGTCTCGCACCGCGCTCCAGCCGGAGCGCGCGGAGCGGGCGGGCAACCAGAGAAGAGAGCGACGGGTGGCGCAGAACGGTTCCGAGGCTGGTCCCCTGGTCGCAGGCGTGGCGGGCCGGTACGCTTCCGCCCTGTTCGAACTCGCGCGCGACGAGCGCCAGGTCGACGCGGTCGCCGAGTCCCTCAATCAATTCGACGGGCTGCTGAAGGAGAGCGCGGATCTCCGCCGCCTCGTCCGCAGCCCGGTCTTCAGCGCCGAGGAGCAGGAGGCCGCGATCGGCGCCGTGCTCGACAAGGCCGGGATCGGCGGCCTGGCCGGAAACTTCATCCGCCTCGCGGCCTCGAACCGCCGGCTCTTCGCGCTCCCCGACATGATCGACGCGTTCCGGGCCCTGGTCCAGGACTCGAAGGGCATCGTCCGGGCCCAGGTGCGCGTGGCCGAGAGGCCGTCCGACGCGGTGATCGAGGAGATCAAGGCGTCGCTGCGCGACATCGCCAAGGCCGACGTCGACGTCGACCTCGTGGTCGACCCGAGCCTGATCGGCGGCCTCGTCGTGAAGATGGGCTCGCGCATGGTCGACGCCTCTCTCAAGACCAAGCTCAACGGTATCCGCCTCGCGATGCGGGCCGCGCGATAAGCGCCCCCATCCGAACCGAACACGCATAGACGCATCAGCGACAGAGGCCCGAGTATGGACATCCGCGCCGCCGAGATCTCCGCGATCCTGAAAGACCAGATCAAGAACTTCGGCGAAGAGGCCGAGGTCTCCGAGGTCGGGCAGGTCCTGTCCGTCGGCGACGGCATCGCCCGCGCCTACGGCCTCGACAACGTCCAGGCCGGCGAGATGGTCGAGTTCGAGTCGGGCGTGCGCGGCATGGCCCTGAACCTCGAGCAGGACAACGTCGGCATCGTGATCTTCGGCTCCGACCGCGAGATCAAGGAAGGTCAGACCGTCAAGCGCACCGGCGCCATCGTGGACGTGCCGGTCGGCAAGGGGCTCCTCGGCCGCGTCGTCGACGCCCTCGGCAACCCGATCGACGGCAAGGGACCGATCCAGTCCACCGAGCGTCGCCGCGTCGACGTGAAGGCCCCGGGCATCATCCCGCGCAAGTCGGTGCACGAGCCGATGGCCACGGGCCTCAAGGCGATCGACGCCCTGATCCCGGTGGGCCGCGGCCAGCGCGAGCTGATCATCGGCGATCGCCAGACCGGCAAGACCGCCATCGCCCTCGACACGATCCTCAACCAGAAGCCGGGCCACACCGCCGGCGGTGACGAGAAGGCCAAGCTCTACTGCATCTACGTCGCCATCGGCCAGAAGCGCTCGACGGTGGCCCAGTTCGTGAAGGTGCTGGAGGACCAGGGCGCCCTGGAATACTCCATCGTCATCGCCGCCACCGCGTCGGACGCCGCGCCGATGCAGTTCATCGCGCCCTTCGCCGGCTGCGCCATGGGCGAGTACTTCCGCGACAACGGCATGCACGCCGTGATCGTGTACGACGACCTGTCCAAGCAGGCCGTGGCCTACCGCCAGATGTCGCTCCTGCTGCGCCGCCCGCCGGGCCGCGAGGCCTATCCGGGCGACGTGTTCTACCTCCACAGCCGCCTGCTGGAGCGCGCCGCCAAGATGGGCGACGCCGCCGGCGCCGGCTCGCTGACGGCCCTGCCGGTCATCGAGACCCAGGCCAACGACGTCTCGGCCTACATTCCGACGAACGTGATCTCCATCACCGACGGCCAGATCTTCCTCGAGACCGATCTGTTCTACCAGGGCGTGCGCCCGGCGGTGAACGTCGGCCTCTCGGTGTCGCGGGTGGGCTCCTCGGCCCAGACCAAGGCGATGAAGAAGGTCGCCGGCAAGATCAAGGGCGAGCTCGCGCAGTACCGCGAGATGGCGGCCTTCGCGCAGTTCGGCTCGGATCTCGACGCCTCGACTCAGGCGCTGCTGAACCGCGGCTCCCGCCTCACCGAGCTCCTCAAGCAGCCGCAGTTCTCGCCGCTGAAGATGGAGGAGCAGGTCGCGGTGATCTACGCCGGCGTGAACGGCTACCTGGACAAGCTCCCGGTGACCAAGGTCCGCGCCTTCGAGGACTCGCTGCTGAGCACCCTGCGCTCCAAGCACAAGGACCTGCTCGACTCGATCGCCGCCTCCAAGGACCTGTCGGACGAGAACGCCGGCAAGCTCAAGAGCGTCGTCGAGAGCGTCGCCAAGTCGATCGGCTGATGTGAGGCCCCTCCCCGCGGGGAGGGATCTCGGGTGGTGCGGGGGGATCCCGGTCCCCGCTGCACCGCCCGCACTTCCGGCTCCTTCCCGCCGAGGGAAGGAGAGGCCC
Source organism: Methylobacterium sp. 22177 (assembly GCF_052045615.1). Taxonomy (NCBI): domain Bacteria; kingdom Pseudomonadati; phylum Pseudomonadota; class Alphaproteobacteria; order Hyphomicrobiales; family Methylobacteriaceae; genus Methylobacterium; species Methylobacterium sp. 22177. The sequence goes on from NZ_JBQEPK010000005.1 coordinate 132,627, forward strand.
ATAGAACGGACCTGGACCTCACCCGATGGCGAGTTTGAAGGACCTGCGCAACCGCATCACCTCGGTGAAGGCGACGCAGAAGATCACCAAGGCCATGCAGATGGTCGCCGCCGCCAAGCTGCGCCGGGCGCAGATGGCCGCCGAGGCCGGCCGTCCCTACGCCGAGAAGATGTCCGCGGTGCTCGGCAACCTCGCCGGCAACCTCGTCGGCGGCGTCGGCGCCCCGAAGCTTCTCTCCGGCACCGGCTCGGAGCAGACGCACCTGCTGGTGGTCTGCACCGGTGACCGCGGCCTCGCCGGCGCGTTCAACTCGTCGATCGTCCGCCTCGCGGTGCGCGAATACGCTCAGAAGCTCGCCGCCGAGGGCAAGACCGTCAAGATCATGACGGTGGGCAAGAAGGGCCTCGACGCGCTGCGCCGCCAGTACCGCGACCAGATCGTCGAGAGCATGGATATCCGCGGCAACCGGCCGGTGGATTACGAGTTCGCCGCCAGCATCGCCGACAAGATCCTGACGCGCTTCGAGGCCGGCGAGTTCGACGTCGCGACCCTGTTCTACTCCGAGTTCCGCTCGGTGATCTCGCAGATCCCGACCGCCCAGCGCCTGATCCCGGCGGAGCTGCCCGCTGCCGACACGACCGCGAAGGCGGCTGCCGGCAACGCCGCCCTGGAATTCGAGCCGTCCGAGGAGGCGATCCTGGAGACCCTGCTGCCGAAGAACCTGACGGTTCAGATCTACCGGGCGCTCCTGGAGAACGCCGCCTCCGAGCAGGGCGCCCGCATGAGCGCCATGGACTCGGCCACCCGCAACGCGGGCGAGATGATCAAGAAGCAGACGCTGGTCTACAACCGGACCCGTCAGGCCATGATCACCAAGGAACTCATCGAGATCATCTCGGGCGCGGAAGCCCTCTGAGGCACCGCGACCCGACCGCACAGCTTGAAGGGTAGGTTTACCATGGCGAACACCGCACTCCCCGGCACCGGCTCCAACAAGGTCGGCAAGATCACCCAGGTCATCGGCCCCGTGGTCGACGTGCAGTTCGAGGGCCACCTGCCCGAGATCCTGAACGCCCTGGAGACCAAGAACAACGGCGCCCGCCTCGTCCTCGAGGTCGCCCAGCAGCTCGGCGAGAACACCGTCCGCTGCATCGCCATGGACACGTCGGAGGGCCTGACCCGCGGCCAGGAGTGCACCGACACCGGCGAGCCGATCAAGGTTCCCGTCGGCATGAACACCCTCGGCCGCATCATGAACGTCATCGGCGAGCCGATCGACGAGGCCGGCCCGGTCCAGGCCACCACCTACCGCGCCATCCACCAGCCGGCCCCCTCCTACGCCGAGCAGTCGACCGAGGCGCAGATCCTCGTCACCGGCATCAAGGTGGTGGACCTGCTCGCCCCCTACGCGAAGGGCGGCAAGATCGGCCTGTTCGGCGGCGCCGGCGTCGGCAAGACCGTGCTGATCATGGAGCTGATCAACAACATCGCGAAGGTGCACTCGGGCTACTCGGTCTTCGCCGGCGTGGGTGAGCGCACCCGCGAGGGCAACGACCTCTACCACGAGATGATCGAGTCCAAGGTGAACGTCGACCCGAAGGAGCACGGCTCCGCCGAGGGCTCGAAGTGCGCCCTGGTCTACGGCCAGATGAACGAGTCGCCCGGCGCCCGCTCCCGCGTCGCCCTGACCGGCCTGACCATCGCCGAGCAGTTCCGCGACGACGGTCAGGACGTGCTGTTCTTCGTCGACAACATCTTCCGCTTCACGCAGGCGGGCTCCGAGGTGTCGGCGCTCCTCGGCCGCATCCCCTCGGCGGTGGGCTACCAGCCGACCCTCGCCACCGACATGGGCGCCCTCCAGGAGCGCATCACCACCACGACCAAGGGCTCGATCACCTCGGTGCAGGCCATCTACGTGCCGGCCGACGATCTGACCGACCCGGCGCCCGCCGCCTCGTTCGCCCACCTCGACGCCACAACCGTGCTGTCGCGCTCGATCGCCGAGAAGGGCATCTACCCGGCGGTGGATCCGCTGGACTCGACCTCGCGCATGCTGTCGCCGGCGATCCTCGGCGAGGAGCACTACGACGTCGCCCGCCGCGTCCAGCAGACCCTGCAGCGCTACAAGGCGCTCCAGGACATCATCGCGATCCTGGGCATGGACGAGCTGTCCGAGGAGGATAAGCTGACCGTCGCCCGCGCCCGCAAGATCGAGCGCTTCTTCTCGCAGCCCTTCTCCGTCGCCGAGGTCTTCACCGGCTCGCCGGGCAAGCAGGTGGCGCTGGAAGACACCATCAAGGGCTTCAAGGGCCTGGTGAACGGCGACTACGACGACCTCCCGGAGGCCGCCTTCTACATGGTCGGCACCATCGAGGAGGCCCAGGAGAAGGCCAAGAAGCTCAAGGCCGCGTAAGACGACACCACCCCTTCCCCGCGCGGGAAGGGGGCAGAGGCTGCGCGGGCGACCCTGACCGGTGCCGTCCGCGCAGCCTTTTCCGAGACGCTCCGCCCGCGAGGCGGGGCGCGCGCCGCCGATCCGGGAACACGTCAGGCCATGGCCACCTTCCACTTCGATTTCGTCGGCCCCGAGCGGACGCTGTATTCCGGCGAGGTGACCGCCGTTCAGCTGCCCGGCACCGAGGGCGAGATGACCGTGATGCCGGGCCACGCGCCCGTGCTGACCTCCCTGCGCGTCGGCGTCATCGTGATCACCGAGAGCCAGGGCAGCGGCAAGCGGATCTACGTCCGCGGCGGCTTCGCCGATATCGGGCCGACGGCCGTGACCGTGCTGGCCGAGCGCGCCGCCCCGATCGAGGAGCTGACCCACGAATCCCTCGACCGGGACATCGAGGCGGTCGAGATGCAGCGCGACGCCACCGAGGATCTGCAGAAGCGCGAGGAGCTGAACGGCCAGATCGTCCAGCTCCAGGAGACCAAGGCGCTCCTCAAGCTCTGATCCCGGTCAGCGGGCGCTCTCCAGCGCCCGCGCCAGCAGGTCGGCCCGCGCGGCGGCGTCCGTCGGGCAGCCCCGCTCCAGCCAGACTTTCCGCGCCGCGGCCAGCCCACGCCCGATGCCGGGGCCTGGCGCCACCCCGGCCGCCACCAGATCCGCACCCGCCAGGGGGAAGGCCGGCGACGCCCCCTCCCCCTCCAGGGCCCGCAGGGCCGCCCGCGCCGCCTCCGTCACCGCGGGCCGCGGCTCTCCGGCCAGGATCGCCAGCGTATCGGCCAGGCACGACAGCCCGTGCCGCGCCGCCAGGGCCCGCGCCGCGACCGCGTCCAGCACCGCGCATCCGTGGAGATCGGCCAGCACCTCGGCGTAGCCGAGGAGGTGTCCGTGCTCGCTCTTCGAGAGACGCAGCCGCTCGCGCAGCCGGTCGGCGTCGTGCCGGGCGCCGACGGCGAGAGCCGCGAGGCGCTTCACCGGGGGCAGGCCCGCCCCGGCGGCGCGCGCGAGCCGCCCGAGTTCCCCGACGCCGCCGGTGATCCGCGCCAGCAGGCCGGTCGCGCTCAGCGTCGTCACCAGGGCCGGGCCGCCGGGGGCCGCCAGCAGCTTCAGGAACTCCGCGCGCACGCGCTCGCGCGAGAGCCGGTCGAGGCTGTCCCGCGCGGCCACGCAGGCAGCCAGGGCCGCGGCGTCGGGCGCGCCGGCACCGAACCGGGCATGGAAGCGGAAGAAGCGCAGGATCCGCAGGGCGTCCTCGCGGATCCGTGTCGCCGGGTCACCGATGAAGCGCACCCGCCCGGCCGCGAGGTCGGGGCGGCCGCCCACCGGGTCGTGCAGGCTCCCGTCGGCGCCGAGGGAGAGCGCGTTGACGGTGAAGTCCCGGCGCTCGGCGTCGCGCAGGAAGTCGGTGCCGAAGCGGACGACCGCGTGCCGCCCGTCGGTCTCGACGTCCTCGCGCAGAGTCGTGACCTCGATCGGCCCCTCCTCGGTCACCAGGGTGACCGTGCCGTGCTCGATGCCGGTCGGCACCGCCTTGAGGCCGTGCGCCCGCTGCGCCGCCCGCATCACCGCCTCGGGCCGGTGCGTGGTCGCCATGTCGATGTCGGCGGTCTGCGCGCCGAGGAGCGCGTCGCGGACGCAGCCGCCGACCAGCCGGGTCTCCGCGCCCGGCGCGTCCAGGGCGGCGAGGACGCGGCGCACCCCCGGGCGTTCGAGCAGCGCGCTCAGGCCCGCCGGATCGAGGGCGCGGCTCACCGGAAGCCGCCGGGCACGAGGCGGCCGTTCTCCATGTGGGTCGGCACGTAGCCCCCCTGGCGGCGTTCGGAGAACAGCCCCTCGTAGACGAGGGTGCCGATCACCACCGCCAGCCCGGCCAGGACGAGGCGGAACAGGTGGGCGTCCCAGTGGACCCGCCGCAGGGGATTGCGGCCGGACAGCAGCAGGTAGACCAGGAACAGCGCGAAGGGGACGAGGAAGAGGCCGAACTCTTCGAGGACGCGGCGGAGCATGGGGCCAGCCTAACGCGCCGGGCGCCCGGCGTCGCCCGGCCCGGCCTCCGGGTAGAGCCGTTCGCGCAGATTATTCAGGATTCCGGCGGTGACGCCCCAGATCAGCCGCTCGCCGAAGGTCAGGGCGTAGAACCAGCGCTCGCGGCCCTGCCACGCGCGGGAGCGCAGGCGGTAGCGTTCCGGGTCCAAGAGGAACGGGAGCGGCACCTCGAAGACGTCGGCCACCTCGTTCGGGTTCGGCGTCAGGACCGCGCCGGGATCGACCAAGCCGATGACCGGGGTCACGAGGAAGCCGGTGCCCGAGAGGTACGGGTCGAGATAGCCGAGCAGCCGCACCGCCTCGGGCGGCAGCCCGATCTCCTCGAAGGCCTCGCGCAGGGCCGCGTCCGCGGGCCCGGGATCGGAGGGATCGATCTTGCCCCCCGGCAGCGCCACCTGCCCGGAATGGTCGCGCAGGTTGGCGGCCCGCATCGTCAGGATCAGGGTCGGACCGTCCGCGCGCGGCACGACCGGCACGAGGACGGCGGCCCGGCGGTGCGGCGGCGGCGGGATCACGGCCGTCCCGTCCGGATCGAGGCTGTGGTCGCCCCGCGGATTGGAGGTCGGATCGTCCGGCCCGGGCGGATCCGGCGACAGGCCGGCGGCGGCGCGGGCGAGGAAATCGGCGAGCGGGTCGCTCACGCGGCGGCGACCGGCGCGATCGTGTGGAAGGCGCCGCCGGCCCACAGGCCGAGCCAGGGCTTCCCGTCGACGACGCGCTCCTCGGCGAGATCCACGAGGTCGTAGGTGAGCGCCCGGGTCACGAGCGCCCAGAGCCCGCGGCGGACATGGAGGTAGGGCTTCAGCGCCCCGTCCGGTGCCGCCTCGAAGCGAAGGGCGTGCTCGGCATCGACGCTGACCAGATCGTCGACGTTGGTCCGGAAGGAGACGCGCCGCTCCGCCCCGCTCCCGTCCACCGCCATCTCGACGGCCACGAAGGCCGCGTCGTCCACGGTGATGCCGACGCTCTCCACCGGCGTGACCAGGACGGTCCGGCCGTCCGGCTCGCGCCGCAGGATGCTGGCGAACAGCCTGACCAGCTTGTCCCGGCGGATCGGCGAGCCGTTGTGGAACCACGTCCCGTCCGCCGCGATGCGGATGTCGATGGCGCCGCAATAGGGCGGGTCCCACCGCTCCACCGGCGGCAGTCCGCGCTTCGGCAACTCCCCCAGGGCCGCGCTGAGGCGGCTCAAGGTCGGGTCGGGGGCGGGATCCTCGCTCATGCCCGTGACAGATAGCGTCCCGATGCCCGCTCAGCCATGGCCGATCGGAGGATCGGCGCCGCTCCCTTGCCGGATCGCAGGGGCGGGATCCTAGGCCGGACCGGCACCCTGGGTGTTCACCGTCACGGCGTAGAGCGACTGGCTCGCCGCCATGAACAGGCGGTTGCGCTTGGGACCGCCGAAGGTGAGATTCCCGCACACTTCCGGCAGGCGGATCCGCCCGATGAGCTTGCCCCGCGGTGTCCAGACGGTGACGCCGTTGTAGCCCACGGCACGACCGGCGTTGCTCGACACCCAGAGATTGCCGTCTACGTCGGCCCGCAGGCCGTCGGGCCCGCATTTCACCCCGTCCACGACGCAGTCCGAGAACAGGCGCTTGTTCGACAGCGCCGCCCCGGTCCCGACGTCGAAGGCGTAGATCTCGCCCTTGCCGCCGGGTCCGGTATCGCCGGGCCCCTTCCCGGTGGAGCAGACGTAGAGCGTCCGGTGATCGGGCGAGAAGCACAGGCCGTTGGGGTCGGGCACCTCGTCGTCGGTGAGAACCCGGTCGACCCGCCCGGACGGGTCGATCCGGTAGACCGCGTTCGGCAGCACGCGGCGCCGCGGGCCGGTCCCGGCCGGCTGGCCGAGCCGCGGATCGAGATGGCCGTGCGGGTTGCTCGGACCGCCCGCCGCGTCGGGGAGGCCCTCGTAGAGGAGCGCGCCGTAGGGCGGATCGGAGAACCAGTACGCGCCGTCCGGGTGCTGGACCACGTCGTTGGGGGAGTTGAGCGGCTTCCCCTCGAACGAATCGGCCAGCACCGTCGCCGAGCCGTCGAGCTCGTAGCGGACGACGCGCCCGGTGGCGTGCTCGCAGGTGAGCTGCCGCCCCTGGCGATCGAAGCTGTTGCCGTTGGAATTGTTGCTCGGCATGCGGAAGGTCGAGACGTGCCCGTCCTCCTCCAGCCAGCGCATCTGTCGGTTGTTCGGGATGTCGCTCCAGACGAGGTAGCGGCCGACGGCGTTCCAGGCCGGTCCCTCCGCCCAGAGGGCGCCGGTCCAGAGCCGGCGGATGGCGCTGTTCGACACGATGTAGGGCTCGAAGGCCGGGTCGACCGTGACGATGTCCGGATCGGTGAAGTAGGTGGTCGGCGGCGCTCCCGGGCGGAAGTCGCGCGGCGGGCTCGTCACCGTGCTGGGCGGCGCGGGCTGCGCCGCCGCGTCGCCGGCCGTGACGGCGAGTGTTCCCAGGGCCGCGAGGACCGTGCGCCGGGAGGGCGGGACACGGCCGCGCTCGGCCGCGATCCCGGATGCATCGGTCCGCGACGGTCGCATACGATCCTCCAACCGCGCATCCTGCAACGGGCCGCGACGCGCGCCGACAGGCTAGGACACCTGTCCTGAGCCGGTCAACTCGGCCGGCGCCGCAGGATCTTCCAGACGCCGTCCGCCGAGGCGAGGAGACGGGTGCCGTCGCGGACGTCGCCGCGCATGAACACGAGGGAGCCCGTGCGCTTGACGACCTGCGGCCGGATCTCGATCCAGTCGCCGAGGCGGCCGACATCGATGAACTTCATCTCCAGCTGGATCGTCACGCAGTTGGCGCCTTCGGCGGCGCGCATCGCGGTCTCGCCGAGAGCCCGGTCGGCGAAGCTCATCAGCATGCCGCCGTGGACCACGCCGATCAGGTTGGCGTGCTTCTGATCGGCCCGGAACGCGTAGGCGCCGTCCGCGCCGCGGACGTGCAGCGGCCCGACATGGGCGATGAAGCCCTTGTCCTCCACCAGCGCCCAGCCCTCGGCGGCGGGATCGTAGGCATCCTTATCCGTAGTCATCGCGTCGGGTCCGTTCGTGTCGAGGTTTCGGTGGGCGGATGTCAGGTTCCCCGGGGCTTGGCCCGCCGGGTCGGCGCCTCGCTGAGCGGATTCTCCGGCCAGGGATGGCGCGGGTAGCGCCCGCGCATCTCGGACCGCACCGCCGCCCAGGAACCGCGCCAGAAGCCCGGCAGGTCCCGGGTGATCTGGATCGGCCGCTGCGCCGGCGACAGCAGGTGCAGGACCAGCGGCCGGCCACCGGCCCGCGGGTGCCGGTCGAGGCCGAACAGCTCCTGCACCCGGACCGCCAGCGCCGGTTCCTCGGCCGTGTAATCCACGGGGATGCGCGAGCCGGTCGGCACCTCGACATGGGTCGGCGCCTCCGCGTCGAGCCGGGCGCGCAGGTCCCAGGGCAGCAGCGTCTGGAGAGCGTCCGCCAGATCGCCCGCCGTGACCGACGCCAGGCCGGCGCGACCCACGAGGGACGGCGCCAGCCACGTCTCCGCCGCCCGGGCCAGCGCCTGGTCCGACAGGTCGGGCCACGCAGCGCCCTCGGCGGCGTGGAGGAAGTTCACCCGGGCTCGCCACTGCGCCAGGGCCGGCGTCCACGGAAGCCGGTCGATCCCGAGATCGGCGATGCCGCGCGCCAGAATCGCGGCGCTGTCCATGTCTGACGGCACCGGCAGCGGCCGTGATCCGAGACTGACCGCGCCGAGCCGCCGGACCGCCCGCGCCCTCAGGGCGGCTGCCGGCGGATCGAAGGCGATCTCGGTGCGCGACTCGATCCGGTCGGCGAACAGCCGTTCGATCGCCTCGGCGCCGATCGCCGCCGCGGCGAGGATCCGGGCGTTCCCGGCCGATCCGGCGAGGTCGGCGATCACCAGATGGGTCTCGCGGGCGAGCGGGCTCGCCGGGTCGAGGCGCCCGGCCCGGCCGCTCGCCATCACGAACTCGCCCTCGCGGCCGCGCGCCCGGGCCACGCGGTCCGGATAGGCGAGCGCCAGGAGCGGCCCGGCGCCGGAGGCGCCGGCGTCCGGGCTCGCGGGACCTCCCGCCCCGGCGATCCGGGACCAGCTCTCGGCGAGCCGGCGCATGTCGGCGGCGCGCCCGCCCCGGTCGCGGCGGAACCGCTCGACCCGCTCGTCGAGGTCGACCCCGTCGCCCCCGAGGCCCCGCTCCACCAGCACGGCGGCGAGGTCGGCGGCGGCCCGGGCCTGACCGGTGCCGGCCGCCACCGTCACCATCCGGGCGAGCCGCGGCGGCAGCGGCAGCGCCCGCAGCCGCGCGCCGACCGGCGTCAGGCGGCCGTCGGCGTCGAGCGCGCCCAGCTCGCTCAGCAGGGCGCGGGCCTCCGCCAGGGCGGGCGCCGGGGGCGGGTCGAGGAAGGCGAGCGCGCCGGGGTCGGTCACGCCCCAGGCGGCGCAGTCGAGGAGCAGCCCGGCGAGGTCGGCCGACAGGATCTCGGGCCGCGTGAACGGCTCCAGGGCGTTCGTGCCGGCCTCGGACCAGAGCCGCCAGCAGAGGCCGGGCTCGGTGCGTCCGGCACGGCCCCGGCGCTGGTCCACGGAAGCGCGAGAGGCGCGGGCCGTGACCAGACGGGTCAGGCCGAGGCCCGGCTCGTAGACCGGGACCCGCGCCAGCCCCGAATCGACCACGATCCGGACGCCCTCGATGGTCAGGGAGGTCTCGGCGATGCTGGTCGCGAGGACGACCTTCCGCGTGCCGGCGGATGCCGGCGCGACGGCGCGGTCCTGCTCGGCGGGCGTCAGCGCGCCGTAGAGCGGCGCGAGCTGCACGTCGGGCCCGACCGTCTCGGCCAGCAGGTCGGTGGTCCGGCGGATCTCCGCCTGTCCGGGCAGGAACACCAGGATCGAGCCCGGATCCGCCCGCAGGGCGCGCAAGGTGACCTCGGCAACCGAGTCCTCGACCCGACGGTTCGGGTCGCGCTCCACGTACCGGGTCTCCACCGGGAAGGCGCGGCCCTCGGAGGCAACCACCGGGGCGTCGCCCATCAGCCGCGCGACCCGGGCGCCGTCGAGGGTCGCCGACATGACGAGGATCCGCAGGTCCTCCCGCAGGCCGCCCTGCGCGTCGAGCGCCAGCGCGAGGCCGAGATCGGCGTCGAGGGAACGCTCGTGGAACTCGTCGAACAGGACGGCGCCGATTCCGGACAGCTCCGGATCGTCCAGGATCATCCGGGTGAAGACGCCCTCGGTGACGACCTCGATCCGCGTGCGGCCCGAGATCTTCGAGCCGAGGCGGACGCGCAGGCCGACCGTGCCGCCGACCGGCTCGCCCAGCGTCTGGGCCATCCGCGCGGCGGCGGCCCGGGCCGCGAGGCGGCGCGGCTCCAGCAGGATGATCTTGCGCCCGTCGAGCCAGGGCGCCGCCAGGAGGTCGAGGGGCACGCGGGTTGTCTTGCCGGCGCCCGGGGGCGCCACCAGGACGGCGGCGTTCCGCGCGGCGAGCGCGCGGCGCAGATCGGGGAGCGCCGCCTCGATCGGCAGCACGGGTACGGAACCGGCCATCGCGGCCGCTGATGGCGCGGCGCGGCGCCGAGCGCAACCGGCGCGAACCCGGGTCGGCGCCGCGTCCGGCGTCCCGTGACGCCGGGCACGATTCGACACGGGCTCCCCGTCCCGAGCTCTGGCAACTGCGCGGCGCCGCCGCGATCGTGCGGCGCGACTGCACAGATCCGACGGGAGCGAAACGATGACCCTCCGCCGCCGCGCGCTGACCCTGGCCGCCCTCTCCCTGGCCCTGCCGCTGGCGACCGGCGCGGCGCGGGCGCAGGACCGGCTGCCGACCATCCCGCCCCAGGACTACACGCCCGAGCAGAAGCAGGCGGCCGAGGCCTTCGCGCAGGCACGCGGCAAGCCGCCCTTCGGGCCGTTCGAGCCGCTCATGTACTCGCCGGAGGTGATGACGCTCGCCCGGTCGATGGGCGACTATCTCCGCTTCAAGCCGAAGATCGGCACTACGCTCTCGGAGCTGGTGATCCTGATGACCGCCCGCCGCTGGACGCAGGACTACGAGTGGTACGTCCACGCGCCGATCGCCGAGAAGGCCGGCATCTCCGCCGACATCATCGCGGCGATCCGCGACGGCCGCCGGCCGGCGAAGATGAGCGACGACGAGACCCTCGTGTACGATTTCACCGCCGAGCTCCAGGACACGAGGCGCGTCTCCGACGCGACCTTCGCGCGCGCCGAGGCCCGGTTCGGCAAGCCCGGCGTCGTCGATCTGGCGGCGATCTCGGGCTACTACACGTTCCTGGCGATGGAGCTGAACGCGGCCCGCTACCCGATTCCCGCCGACGGCAAGCCGCTGCCGCGCATGCCCGAGTGAGCCGGCTTATCCACAGCTGCCCGGCACCGGAAACGGCGTTGTCCACAGGGTTTGGCCGGTCGAGCGCGGCCGGCCCGGCCGCCGTTGACGGAACGTTAACCCTTATGGCTTGTTCTCTTTTCGTTCCTGGATGCGACGAAGGAGAACCCGATGCTGACCCAGGTCCTGGCCCAGCGCGACGATCACGTATGCCCCGTCGAGGCGATCAGCTCCGCCTATCTCGGCTTCGCGGGCGGCGATGCCGGGATCGCCCTGCGCTGCGCGATCGCCGACGCCCTGTCCGACCTGATGGAGGCGGAGCGGCGCACGCGCGAGCGCAGCCGCCTGATCTCCCGCGGCTACGTCCGGACCGCCCCCGATCCGGAGGCCGGGCCGACAAGCTGAACCGTGGCTGCAGGCCGGCTTCAGCTTCGGTGCAGCGCGGGCGCGGCATTGTCCCTCGTGTGATCCGGGGCGCCGCAGGCGCTCCCCGCACCCACCGGAGACAGGTCATGACACGCATCGCTCTGCTCTCGGCCGCCGCGCTGATCGGCGCGGGCACCCTGGCCTCCACCGCCGCCGAGGCCCGCGGCGGCGGCGCCATCGCGGCCGGCATCATCGGCGGCCTCGCGGCCGGCGCCCTGATCGGCGCCGCGACCCAGGCCCACGCGGCGCCCGGCTACGGTTACGGCGACGCGGATTACGGCTACGCCCCGGCCCCCGTGGTCGTGCGGCCGGCCCCGGTCTACCGCGTCTACGAGGAGGAGGCGCCGGTCTACGCCACCCGCCGGACCGTGACCTACGAGCGGGTCCCGGTCGGCTACGGCCCGGCCCGCCACTGGCGCGGCGAATACGAGGGTGGCTACGGCTATCGCGGCTGGTGAGCCGGGGGTTGCGCCGGGCGCCGTGACGGGGCCCGGGCTCGTGGCTTAAGACGGTGGCGGCGCCGGCCGAATCCGGCGGTCCGCACCCACCGACGGGTCATCGACGGGTCCATGCTGGTCCACGAAGGCGAGACGCGCACCCCGGAGGCCGACAGGGCGCTCGCCCTCTCCCTCGCCGGGGTGGCCGGCGCGTTGAACACCGCCGGCTTCTACGCGGTGGGCCTCTACGCCTCGAACATGACCGGGAACGTCTCGGCCATCTCCGACCGGACCGGCACGGGCGACCTGCTGCTGGCCCTGCAGGCGGGCCTGCTCGTCATCCTGTTCGTCCTCGGCGCCGCCACCGCGACGCTGCTGATCCGCCGCCGCCGCCGCGGGCGCCGTCCGGGCGCCTACGCCTACGGAGTCTGCGCGGAGGCGATCCTCCTCGTCGCCGTCGGCCTGCTCGTGCTGCCGCTCCACGAGCCGGCACGGAGCCACGCCCTCGTGCTCGGCCTGAGCTTCGTCCTCGGTCTCCAGAACGCGGCCGTGACCAAGATCTCCGAGTCGCGGGTCCGGACCACGCACGTGACCGGCATGATCACCGATATCGGCATCGAGCTCGCGCGCTGGCTCGATCGCGGCGCGCCGGGCGCCGACCCGCTGAAGGCCCACGATCCGGTGCGGCTGCGGCTGTACCTCTCGACCGTGGGCGCCTTCCTGGCGGGCGGCGTGGTGGGGGTCGTGGCCTACCGCCTCGTCGGCGTGACGCTGCTCTTCGCGGCGGCCGCGATCCTGGCCGGTCTCGCCCTCCCCGCCCTCAGGCGGTGACGTCGAGGAGCTGACCCATCATGCGGTCGGCGGAGCGCGCCACCGCGGCGTTCAGCGCGAAGGCCGACCGCGACCCGATCAGGTCCAGCGCGGCCCCCGACAGGTCCACCTGCGCGGCCGGCGGCAGGCCCGCGTCGCCGACGGGCGCGCCGCTCGCCGCGATGGTCTCGGCGGCCTTCCCGAGCCGATCGGTGGCCCGGGTCATGCCGGTCGCGGCGGTCTGAAGGGCGTCGATCATGCCGGAATCTCCCGGGCCTGACCCTGGCAGGGAGGCGCGAAGAGCCGGTTTCGGCGATCGCTCGAATGCGACCGATCCCGCGCATTCCGGACCGCCCGGCGCTCACCCCTTCGGCGCGCACACGGTGACCGGGGAGGCGCCGCCATAGGGCCGTTCGGCGTCCGCGATCTGCTTCGCGGCGGCCTCGCAGGCCTGCCGGGTGTTGAACTCCACGGACCCGATCGCCGAGCCCGAGCCGGCCAGCATGATGATGAGCACGTAGACCACGCCATTCCCCTCCGGAGCCCCGGTCCGGCGTCGCGATGCGTGCTGGTGCGGACGGCGGGACTCGAACCCGCACGGCCTTGCGGCCGCAAGATTTTAAGTCTCGTGCGTCTACCGGTTCCGCCACGTCCGCATGCGCCCTCGGTAGCGGGGGCGGCGGGTCCGATCAAGCGGGGGGCGTCCAGCCGTACAGCCACGCGTAGCGGTCCCGCATGCCGTCCGGGCCGAGGCGGGCCATCACGGCGTTGCGCACGAACGCCACCACGCCGCCGGCGTGGTAAGTCCGGCCGTTGCTCCGCGCCGCCTTCTGGACCCGCCGCACCCGGGCGGTCCGCGCGCCCGAGAACGCCACGAGCGCGGCCGGCACGTCGGCGTGGTCCGCGAGGGCACGGGTCAGGACCGCGGCGTCCTCGATCGCCAGGGCCGCTCCCTGCGCCAGGTAGGGCAGCACCGGGTGGGCGGCATCGCCGATCAGCGCGAGCCGGTCGCGGGCGAGCGGGCGCGCCACGGCCCGGTCGGCGAGCGACCAGACCAGCCAGGAATCCGGCAGGCTCAGGAGGTCGCGCAGCGACGCGGCGCAGCCGCGCAGATGCCCGCGCAGCACGGCCGGCTCGCCGAGCCGGCCCCAGCCCTCGTCGCCCACAGCTTCGGGCACGACCGCCACCACGTTGAGGAACTGCCCGTCCCGCACCGGGTAATGCACCACGTGCCGGCCGCGGCCGAGCCACAGGCCGGTGGCGGCACCGCGCAGCGCCTGCGGGGCCGCCTCCATGGGGATCAGCGCCCGCCACGCCGCGGCCTGTCCGGGCCGGAGCGGGGCCGGATCGAGATGCGCGCGCAGGCGCGACCGCAGCCCGTCCGCGCCGATCACGAGGTCGAAGGCGGCCGGCTGGGCCCCGCTCGCGCCCTCGACGGTGAGGACGGCCTCCGAGGCCGTCCGGGACACGGCCGTGACGGTGCGGCCCATCAGCAGGCGGATCGTCGAGCGACTCCGGAGCGCGTCGAGCAGCAGCGTCTGCAGGTCGGCGCGGTGGATCACGTAGTAGGGCGCGCCGAACCGGCTCAGCGCCTGCGCGCCGAGCGCCACGCCGCCGATGCGGCGGCCGCTGTCGAGGGCGCGCACCTCGACGGCGGGCGGCTCGCTCGCCGCCCGACGCAGGGCCGCCGAGAGCCCGAGCCCGGCCAGGATCCGGCTCGCGTTGGGCGAGATCTGGATCCCGGCCCCGACCTCGCTGAAGCCGGTCCGGCGCTCGATCACCGTGACGGCGTGGCCGGCATCCGACAGAGCCAGCGCCGCCGTCAGGCCGCCGATCCCGGCCCCGACGATCCCGATCCGCAGAGATGGACTGCCAGAGGGCACGGTCGGCGGCGCCTACTCCGCCGCGACCTTGGCGTCGTCCCGCCACACGCAGGCCTGCGGCTCAGCCTGATCGGCCTTCAGGCCGGCCCTGTACCGGTAGAGCGTCGAGCAGTACTGGCAGATGATCTCGCTGTCGGCGCCCATGTCGAGGAACACGTGCGGGTGGTCGAACGGCGGCAGCGCGCCGATGCACATGAACTCCTTAACGCCCACGGTGATCACCGGCACGCCCGGCTCGTTGTGGAAGTGCGGTACCGCCTTGCCTGCCATCCGGCCCTCGCCTGCCCCGCGACCGACCGCGCGGCGAATCTGCCTGCGCGCACCCGGGCGTCTCGCGGCCGCTTATGCCGCCAGCCCCGCGACCGGCGCAAGCCTCGCCCGACCGGTGACCGATGCGGCTTGGACTCCCGCGCCCCGCGCCGTACATAAGGCGGAGCCCGATTGACGCCGCCGCGAAAAAAGTCCCGATCATGCAGCAGGAACAGGCCAGTGCGCAGGGTGCGCGCCGCGCCCCGGAACCGCCGATCCACGGTCCCGAGGGATTCGAGGGCATGCGCCGCGCAGGGCGGCTCACCGCCGAGGCCCTCGACCTGCTGATGGAGGCGACGCAGCCCGGCGTCACCACCGAGGAACTCGACAAGCTCGCCTACACCTTCGCGATGGATCACGGCGCCTATCCGGCCTCGCTCCTCTACCGCGGCTACCCGAAGTCGATCTGCACCTCGATCAACCACGTGGTCTGCCACGGCATCCCCAACGACAAGCCGCTGCGCGAGGGCGACATCGTCAACCTCGACATCTGCCTGATCCTCGACGGCTGGCACGGCGATTCGAGCCGGATGGCCTATGTCGGCGAGGTGCCCCGCAAGGCCCAGCGCCTGTGCGAGATCACCTACGAGGCGCTGATGCGCGGCGTCGCCGCCGTGAAGCCCGGCGGCTCGACCAACGATATCGGCCGGGCGATCCAGTCCTACGCCGAGGGCGAGCGCTGCTCGGTGGTGCGCGACTTCTGCGGCCACGGCCTCGGGCGCACCTACCACGACGCGCCCACGATCCTGCACTACGTCGAGGCCAGCTACGACGTGCCGTTCAAGCCCGGACAGTTCTTCACGATCGAGCCGATGATCAATCTCGGCCGGCCCGCCGTGAAGGTCCTGGGCGACGGCTGGACCGCCGTGACCCGCGACCGCTCGCTCTCCGCCCAGTTCGAGCACACGGTCGGCGTCACCGAGACCGGCGTCGAGATCTTCACGATCTCGCCGAAGGGGCTGCATCAGCCCGTCAACCCGGCCGCCTGACCGGCCGTGTCGCCGCGGCCGGACGACGGTGAGGCGGGGCTGTTCGCCGACAGCGCCGCCCCGTCCCCGGTCGAGAAGGAGGCGCCGCACTACCACGGCCATCGCGACCGCCTGCGGGAGAAGTTCGCGACGGCGGGGGCCGACGCGCTGCCCGATTACGAGCTGCTGGAGCTGGTCCTGTTCCGGGCGATACCCCGGCGGGACGTCAAGCCCCTCGCCAAGGCGCTGGTCGCCCGGTTCGGCAGCTTCGCCGAGGTGGTCAGCGCCGAGCCGGCGCGGCTGATGGAAGTGGAGGGCGTGAGCGCCGGGGTCGCGTCCGACCTCAAGGTGATCGAGGCCGCGGCGCGGCGGCTCGCCCGGGGCGCGATCCGGGAGCGCGCGCTCCTGGGCTCGTGGAGCGCGCTGCACGAGTACCTGCGCGCCACCATGGCGTTCGCCCCGCGCGAGGAGTTCCGCGTCCTGTTCCTCGACAAGCGCAACCACCTCATCGCCGACGAGGTTCAGGGACGCGGCACCGTCGACCACACGCCGGTCTATCCGCGCGAAGTCGCCCGCCGGGCGCTCGAACTGTCGGCCACGGCCATCATCCTGGCCCACAACCACCCGTCCGGCGACCCGGCCCCCTCCGCGGCCGACGTGGCGATGACCCGCGAGATCGTGGCGGTCCTGGCGCCGCTCAAGATCGTCGTCCACGACCACGTGATCCTCGGCCGAAACGGTCACGCCAGCCTGAAAGGCCTCAAGTTGATCTGATCCTCCGGCCGCCTTGAGCGTTATCGCCCGCGGATATAGCCATGAACGGGTGGCGCGCCTCTTGCCTCAAGAGCGGGAGCGTACGGGAGGAGCGAGATGGCGGTGACGGCCTTCGACGAGATGAACGGACTCGGCACCGGCGCCGCCGATCCGGCCGCCGTTCGCGACGCCTACGGCCAGCTCAAGGCGTGGCTGGACTCGACGCCGCCGGAGCACTTCAACACCCGCCGCAGCCAGGCCGAGCTGCTGTTCCGCCGGATCGGCATCACCTTCGCGGTCTACGGCGACAACGAATCGACCGAGCGGCTGATCCCGTTCGACATCATCCCCCGGGTGATCACCAAGCCGGAATGGGCCTTCCTGGAGCGCGGGCTGACGCAGCGGGTCACGGCCATCAACCTGTTCCTGAAGGACATCTACGGCGCCCAGGAATGCATCAAGGCCGGCATCATCCCGGCCGACCTCGTCTACCGCAACGCCCATTACCGCATGGAGATGCGGTCCTTCCGCGTGCCGCACGACCTCTACGTCCACATCGCGGGCATCGACATCGTCCGGACCGGCGAGAACGACTTCTTCGTGCTGGAGGACAACGCCCGCATCCCCTCGGGAGTCTCCTACATGCTGGAGAACCGGGAGGTGATGCTGCGCCTGTTCCCGGACCTGTTCTCGAAGCACCGGGTCGCGCCGGTGGAGAACTACCCGGACGCCCTGCTCGCCACGCTGCGCAGCCTCGCGCCGGGCTCGGCGACCCGCGACCCGACCGTCGTGCTCCTGACCCCCGGGCGCTACAATTCCGCGTTCTACGAGCACTCGTTCCTGGCCGACAAGCTCGGCGTCGAGCTGGTGGAGGCGTCCGACCTCTTCACCAAGGACGACGTCGTCTACATGCGCACCACCGAGGGGCCGCGGAAGGTCGACGTGATCTACCGCCGCCTCGACGACGACTTCCTCGACCCGCTGGTCTTCCGCCCGGATTCGGTCCTCGGCGTGCCGGGGCTGATGAACGCCTACGAGCGCGGCTCGGTGACCCTCGCCAACGCGGTCGGGACCGGCATCTCGGACGATAAGGCGGTCTACAGCTACATGCCCGAGATCGTGAAGTTCTTCACCGGCGAGGAGCCGATCCTGCACAACGTGCCGACCTACCGCTGCCGCGAGAAGGACGCCTTCGCGTACGTGATGGACAACCTGTCCGACCTGGTGGTGAAGGAGGTCAACGGCTCGGGCGGCTACGGGATGCTGGTCGGGCCGCACGCCAGCAAGCGCGAGCTCGACGACTTCGCCAAGAAGCTCAAGCACGCCCCGGACGGGTTCATCGCCCAGCCGACCCTGTCGCTCTCCACCTGCCCGACCTTCGTGGCCTCGGGCGTCGCGCCCCGCCACGTCGACCTGCGGCCCTTCGTGCTGTGCGGGGCCGACAAGATCCGCATCGTCCCGGGCGGCCTGACCCGGGTGGCGCTGAAGGAAGGTTCCCTGGTGGTCAATTCCAGCCAGGGCGGTGGCACGAAGGACACCTGGGTGCTCGACGCCTGAGGTCCAGGCCGTCCCGACGTTCCGAGGCGCGGACATTGTGGTCCGCACGACTTGGCTGAAGACCGATGCTCTCCAGGACTGCCGACAACCTCTTCTGGCTCTCGCGCTACGTCGAGCGCGCCGATTTCGTCGCCCGCATCCTCGACGCGGCGCACCGCTTCGCGTCGCTGCCGACGAGCTACGGCGGCGGCGGGAGCAACGAGTGGGAATCGGCCCTCGCCTCGGCCGGCGACCCCGACGCGTTCAAGACGCACTACAGCGCGGTCAACGCCGACACGGTCTGCGACTTCCTGGCCTTCAGCCCGCATAACCCGTCCTCGATCCGCTCCTGCATCGAGGCGGCCCGCGAGAATGCCCGCTCGGTGCGCACCGCGCTGACCACCGAGATGTGGGACGCGATCAACGGCGCGTGGCTGGAGCTGCGCAACTATTCCGGCAAGGACCTCAACCGCGACGAGTTCGGCCGCTTCCTCGACTGGGTGAAGACGGTCTCGCTCACCTTCGACGGCTCGGCCTTCCGGACGATGCTGCGCAACGACGCCTTCTGGTTCACGCGGCTCGGCACGGCGATCGAGCGGGCCGACAACACTGCCCGGATCCTCGACGTCAAGTACCAGATCCTGCTGCCGCACGACGAGACGGTGGGCGGCAGCCTCGACTACTTCCAGTGGACCACGATCCTGCGCGAAGTGTCGGCGTTCAACGCCTACCACTGGGTCTACCGGGAGAGCATCAAGCCGCTGCTGGTGGCCGACCTCCTGATGCTCAACAAGCAGATGCCGCGCTCCTTCGCGAACTGCTACGGCGTGATCGTCGAGTATCTCGACCTGATCGCCGACGCCTACGGCCGCCGGGGACCGAGCCAGCGCCTCGCGGGCAACATGCTGGCGAAGCTGGAGGGCGAGGACATCGACCGGGTCTTCGCCACGGGGCTGCACGAGTTCGTCGAGGCGTTCATCGCCGAGAACAACAGGGTGGGCGAGGCGATCGCCAAGCAGTATCTGGTCGGCTGAACGAGACGGACGGGACGGCGCATGCGCATCCGCGTGGTTCACGAGACCATCTACACCTACGAGCAGCCGGCCCGCGGGCTCGTGCAGGTCCTACGGCTGACGCCGCGGGATCATGACGGGCAGTACGTCCGCGGGTGGCGAATCGATACCACTGTCGACGGGCGGCTGACTGCCCGCGAGGACGGGTTCGGCAACGTCGTCCACTGGTTCACCCCGGACGAGCCGGCCGACGCTCTGACCATCCGGGTCACCGGCGAGGTCGATACCGACGACACGCACGGCGTCGTCCGCGGAACGGTGGAGCGCCTGCCGGACGAGTTCTACCTCCGCGACACGGACCTGTGTGCCGCCAGCCCGGAGCTGCACGCCTTCGCGGAGCGCGTGGCCGCCGAGGGCGACGGCGCCGTCCTCGGCTTGCTCCACCGGCTGATGGGGGCAGTCCACGGCGCGGTGGCCTACGAGGCCGGACCTGCGAGCAACGCGGTGCCGGCCGCCAAGGCGTTCGCGGCCGGAAGCGGCGTCTGCCAGGACCTCGCGCACGTCTTCATCGCCGCCGCGCGTCACATCGGCGTCCCGGCCCGCTACGTCGCCGGCTACCGGGCCCGGGACGACGGGCAGGCGGATGTCGAGGCGCCCCACGGTTGGGTCGAGGCCCTGGTGCCGGATCTCGGTTGGGTGGCGTTCGACCCGTGCTACGACGTGAGCCCGGCGGACAATTACATCCGCGTCGCC
Source organism: Methylobacterium sp. 22177 (assembly GCF_052045615.1). NCBI lineage: Bacteria > Pseudomonadati > Pseudomonadota > Alphaproteobacteria > Hyphomicrobiales > Methylobacteriaceae > Methylobacterium > Methylobacterium sp. 22177. Next base: position 152,352 of record NZ_JBQEPK010000005.1, read on the forward strand.
ACCGGCCTGGACTACCTCGGGGCCGCGCCGATTCGCGGCAGCCGCACCGGCGGTGGCACCGAGACACTGGACGTGAAGCTGCGGGTCGAGCAAGGCAGGGCCGCCGCTCAATCCTGATCGTTCCGAGACCGGTCCGCCGACCGCACGAGAGCCCGAAGACGATGACCTACTGCGTCGGTGTCCTGGTGGAGGAAGGGTTGGTCATGGTCGCCGATACCCGCACCAATGCGGGGCTCGACGATATCTCGACCTACCGCAAGCTCCACCATTTCAACGTTCCCGGCGAGCGGGTGATGATGCTCGCCTCCGCGGGCAACCTCTCGATCACCCAGTCGGTCCTCAGCCTGCTCCAGGAGGGTGTCCCCGGCGAGGAGGAGGGCGAGCCGCTGCAGAAACTCGTCGAGGCGCCGACCATGTTCCAGGCGGCGCAGCTGATCGGCCGCGCCATCCGGCGGGTGCGCGCCATCGAGAAGGACGGATTCGAGGCGGCCAACATCCGCTTCTCGATCTCGCTGCTGTTCGGCGGCCAGATCGGGGACGGCGAGATGCGGCTGTACCTGATCTACTCGGCGGGCAACTTCATCGAGTGCAGCACCGACGCGCCGTTCCTCCAGATCGGCGAGCACAAGTACGGCAAGCCGATCCTCGACCGGGCGGTGAAGTACACGACCGACCTCTACGACGCCCTCAAGGTGAGCCTCGTCTCGATGGACTCGACCATGCGGTCGAACCTCGGTGTTGGCCTGCCGATCGACATCGCGGTCGCCCGCCGGAACGCGCTGACACTCGAGGTGAATCACCGGATCGAGGCCGGCGAGGGCTATTTCCACGATCTGCGCGAGCGCTGGTCGGCGGCGCTCCGCGCAGCGCACCGGGCGATCCCGCGGCCGCCCTACGGGCCTACCAGCTCCTAGTGCTGCCCCGGCATCGGCCGTCCTAGCGCGGCGCGGGCGATCGAGGGCCGCGCGGCATCCCCGGACGTCGCGCGTCCCCGGATGGCTTCGCTGTGCTCGCAGAGCCGGCGGCTGACTTTCACGGGGCGGCGGAGATCTACGTGGCGCCCCACGCCTTCAAGAGCGCCCGGGTCGCTTCGATGGGATCCGCGGCTCGCATCAGGCCGCCCATGATAGCGAAACCCGCCGCCCCGGCCGCGCGACAGGGCCCGACCGCCCCGGGACCGAGACCGCCGAGCGCCACCACGGGCAGGCCGGCGCCGAGGCTATCCGTGAGTCCCTCGAGACCCAGCGCCGGCCCGTAGCCGGGTTTGCTCGCGGTCGCGTAGATCGGGCTGAGGGTGACGTAATCGGCCCCGGCCTGCGCGGCGGCCGCGGCCTCGCGCGGCGCGTGGACCGAGACGCCGATCAGCGCGCTCGGACCGAGCGCCGACCGCGCCGCGGCGATCGCCTCCGGCCCCGCGCCGCCGCCGAGATGCGCGCCGTCGGCCTCCAGCGCCCGCGCCAGCGCGACGTCGCCGCCGACCGTCAGGAAGCCCCCCAGGGCCCGCACGCGCGCGGCGACGCCCGCGCCGAGGCGCCGACGCGCTTCCGGCTCCAGGTCCTTGTCGCGGAACCAGATCCAGCGCCCGCCGCCGTCGAGGACCGCCTGCACGGTCTCGGCGAGGGGCCGCGGATGCCCGTGCCGATCCGTCACCGTGAGCAGCGGCGACGGCAGCGCCCTCACGAGCCGACGAGGCCCAGCTGCGGGCTCGACGGCTCCGCCCGGCCGCGGCGGGGGATCCGCCCGGCGCGGTGCGCGTCGCGCCCGGCCTCCACGGCCCGGCCCATGGCGCGGGCCATCCGCACCGGATCGTCGGCTTTGGCGACGGCGGTGTTGATCAGGCAGGCGGAGGCGCCGAGCTCCATGGCGATCACCGCGTCCGAGGCGGTGCCGATGCCGGCATCGACCACCACCGGCACCGTCGCCCGGCGGCAGATCAGCTCGAGGTTGGCCGGGTTGGCGACACCCATCCCGGAGCCGATCAGCGAGCCCATGGGCATCACGGCGGCGCAGCCGACATCCTCCAGGCGCTGGCACACGATCGGGTCGTCGTTGCAGTAGGGCAGCACCACGAAGCCGTCGTCCACGAGATGGCGGCAGGCCTCGATCAGCTCCATCACGTCCGGGTAGAGCGTCTCGCGGTCGCCGATCACCTCGACCTTGATCCAGTTGGTGTCGAGCGCCTCGCGGGCGAGTTCGGCGGTCATGATCGCGTCCCGGGCGGTCTCGCAGCCGGCCGTGTTCGGCAGGAAGCGCTTGCCCTTCAGGATCTTGACCGTGTCCGAGCCGTGGCCCTGGAGCGAGACCCGTCGGATCGAGGCCGTGACCACGTCGGCGCCGCTCGCCGCGACGGCGTCGCGCATGATCGCCTGCGTCGGGTAGCCGGCGGTGCCGATGAACAGCCGGGACGACAGCGTCACCCCGGCGATGGTCAGGCTGTCGTCCCCGCCCTCGGGGCGCGGTGGCGTGTGACTCTGGTCCATGCTCAACCTCCCTGCATGGCGCGGACGATCTCGACGCGGTCGCCCTCCGAGACCGGGGTCTCGACCCAGTCCCGGCGGCGCAGAACCCGGCCGTTCAGCGCGATGGCGACGCCCTGCGGGCTCTCGATGCCGCTCTCCTCCGCCTCGAGGCGGAACAGGGCGTCCACCGTCTCGACCGCGCACTCGCGCGGCTCACCGTTGACGAGCAGTTTCATGCCGAGGCCCTCAGCGCTTCCGGCTGGCCGAAGCGCGCGCGGGTGAAGGGACGCGCCACCGCCGGCAGCGCGCCGCGCAGCACCAGCGCGGCGACCGCGTCGGCGGTGACCGGGGCGAGCAGGTAGCCGTTGCGGTGATGCCCGGTGGCGGCGACGAGGCCCGGGGCGATCGCGTCCAGGATCGGCGCGTCGTCGTCGGAGGTCGGACGGTAGCCGCTCCACACCGCCTCCACCTCCATCTCCTCGATGCCGGGCAGCACCCGGCGGGCACCCTCGAGCAGGGCGTAGAGGCCGCCCGCGGTGACGCCGGGCCGGAAGCCGCAATCCTCGACCGTCGCGCCCACGATGAGTTGGCCGTCGCTCTTCGGCGCCATGTGGACCTGCTCGGTCCAGACCATCCGCGCCAGGGTACCGGTGCGGGCGGTCGTGCGCAGGGCCAGGGACTGGCCCTTCAGCGGGCGGACCGGCAGGGCGAGCGCGTCGGGCAGCAGGCCGCCCTCCCCGCTCCAGGCGCCGGAGGCGAGGATGACGGTCTCCGCCGCGACGACGCGGTCGCCGGCGCGGATCCCGGTCACGCGGCCGCCCGACCAGTCCAGGGCGGTGACGGGGGTCCGCTCCACCAGGATCACGCCGGCCCGGCGGCAGGCTTCGGTGAGGGCGTCCATCACCAGACGGGGGTCGACCTGATGGTCGAGCGGGCAGTGGATGCCGGCAGTGACGGAGGGGCGCAGGCCCGGCTCGAGGCGCCGCACCTCGCTGCCCGGCAGCCAGGTGGCCTCGAGCCCCGAGCGGCGCTGCAGGTCGTAGCGGAAGCGCAGCCGTTCGACCTCGTCGCGGCCGACCGCCAGCACCAGGGTGCCGTCGGCCCGGTAGTCGATCGCGCGGCCGGACTCCGCCTCCAGGGCGTCGCGGAACTCGGGCCAGAGCCGGAGCGAGTCCAGGGCGAGCGGGAGCAGCGGGTCGGAGCCCGGCTCGTGCTCGGCCGCCGGGGCCAGCATGCCTGTGGCCGCGAGGCTCGCGCCCGCCCCGATCGTGTCCCGCTCCAGCACTGTCACGGCGCTGCCGGCCTGGGCGAGGCGCCACGCGATCGACAGCCCGATCAGCCCGGCGCCGACCACGGCGACGTCGGTCCGCGCCGGAAGGGTTTCGGGCGCGACACCGCCGTCGGGGCTGCGGCGGCGGCCGATCGGTGAGGCGGGGCGGTCGAGGGGCACGGGCATCTCCGCGAATTGCCGTCGCGGGGACCGGGCCGTCTGCTTCTGTGAGAAGCTGTGGCCTGCCTTTCGGGCGGCCGCGGTCCAATCCCTACGCCGGTATGAGCCGGATCAGGTTCGAAGGATTTCCGCGCCGCAGGTCCTGACGGACGTGCCAGCGGTTTCTCAGCCCCTTGCCGGGGATCTCCCTGGAACAGATGCAGATGTGGCCTCCCGGCCGGTGCCGGTCAACCCCGCGCCGCGTCCAGGACGGCTCTCCCGCGACAATCGGCCGATCGCGGTGACGGACTGGACACCAAGCGGAGCGGAATCCGTCCGCCGGTCGCGGCCGCGCTCGCGATCGCGCACCATCCCTTCACGGGTCTGGCATCTCATCGCCGGGATCCGGGAACTCCGCGGATCGCCGCCACTCCACGTCACGGGCGAATTCGCGTGCGCACAATCCTCTTGATCTGCATGCTCGGCTTCCTCGGTGTCACGGCACTCTTGAAGCTGCGCGAAGGCGCGCGGTCGGTGCCGGTAGCACTCGCCATCGCGCCGGCGCCGGAGCCGGATCTCGCGGGCGCTGCCGTCGCCGGCGTAGCCCTCCAGGCCGGCCGCAACGGCCACTTCTTCGTCAACGCCCTCGTGGACGGCCGTTCGCTGCCGATGATGGTGGATACGGGGGCGAGCGCCTGCGCGTTCTCGGAGGAGGACGCCGCGCGGATCGGGATCCAGGTCGGACCGTCCGATTTCACGCGCGTCTGGAATACCGCCAACGGGACGGTCCGCGTCGCGCCGATCCGGATCGCGATCGTGCAGATCGGATCGATCACGGTGCGGGACGTCGACGCGGTCGTGATCCCGCGCGGGCTCCTGTCGACCAGCCTGTTGGGCATGTCGTTCCTGAGGCGCCTGCGCGATTTCGGCGTCTCCGGCAGCACGATGACGCTCAGGGGCTGAAACGCGCGCGATGCGTGCAGATCTCCGGGCCGCGGCAGGACGGCTGGAAGGCCGCCCGGCTTGCCTTCCGAGATCGATCAGGGGAGCCGGTCGACCGCGCACTCCGTCCTGAGCCGTTGGAGTTTCCGGCACCGGTCTCACGCTTCCACCAAATCGAATCATCTCGAATCATGTATATATGAGCCGTAGTTCGCTATAATTCCTTATCCGGCACGCACTTATTTCGACGATTGACCCGTTTAATCGAAGCTTTACCTACAATCTCGATCGCTTTGTCAATGCATGTCGGCGGTGCTAGATGCATCGACGGCCGCGGATGCGAGTTCTGAGCGCGCGGTGGGGCAGAGTCAGGATGAAAAATCGCGGATCGACGATCTGTTTGTCCATGATCGTGAAGGACGAGGCCCACGTTATCCGTCGGTGCCTCGATTCTGTTCGACCGCTCATCGATCACTGGGTCATCGTCGATACCGGGTCGACGGACGGAACCCAGGACATCGTCCGCGCGGCGCTCGCGGACATTCCGGGAGCGCTGGTCGAGCGACCGTGGGTCGATTTCGCCTACAATCGAAACGAGGCCCTGAAACTCGCGCGGCGGCGCGCGCAGTACACCCTGATCATCGACGCTGACGATGAGCTGATCATCCCCGCGGACTTCACGATGCCGAAGCTGCGCGCGCCCGGCTATCGGTTCGAGATCGTCGACGAGCACACGCGATACTGGCGCAACCAGCTCGTCAGCAACCGGGAGAACTGGCGCTACCGGGGCGTCCTGCACGAATTCCTCAGCTGCCCCGGCGTGTCGGAGACTCCGATCCTCCCCCTCGCGATGCGCCGGGGCGACGACGGCGCCCGGCACCGCGACACGACTGCGGACGCGCGGGATATCGCCGTCCTCGAGAAGGCGCTGGCGGTCGAGACAGACCCCTTCATGATCGCCCGGTACACGATGTACCTCGGGACCACCTACGATGCCGCCGGCGAGTACCGGAAGGCCCTCGCATGCTTCCTGAAGCGCGCCGATCTCGGCGGATGGGACGAGGAGATCTATTTCAACCTGCTGATGGCCGCGGTGAACGCGGAGCGCCTCGATGAGCCGGAGGACAGGGTGCTGCAGCTCTACGAGCGCGCGACCTCCGTCCGTCCGGCGCGGGCGGAAGCGCGCCACGGGGCCAGTCGGTTCTGCAGGCTCAGGAAGCGGTTCGCGGACGGGTATCGATACGCGGAGGCGGGCCTTGCGCTCGCGCTTCCGAGCGAGGGGATCTCCCTGAATCCGTGGGTCTACGAGTACGGCTTGCTCGATGAATTCGCCCTCAACGCGTACCATCTCGGCCAGTACAGCGCCTGCGGACACGCCTGCCTGAAGATCCTCGAACGGACCCACGTCCCGAGGGAGGTCGCCATACGCGCCGGCGCCCTGGCACGGGACGTGATGGCGAAGATGATCGACCCGGTCTGGGGATGCCGGCACACCCCCTACGCGATGCCGTTCGTGCCGACGTGGTGAGGCGGCCGGCGCACAGGCACGCTGCGGGCTCGCGAGCGGATGTTGGCGGCCGCCGCGCGACGTCGGGACCGGGCCGGACCGCGATCGGAGACCTGGTCAGCTGGATCTGCGCGGGCGCAGGAACTTCGGCCGGAACACCGCCATCGGCTCGTCGAAGCCGTTGAGCCGGTGCTCGCCCAGCGGGATCGGGTCGCCCCAGAGGAAGTCCACGAACGGCTTCGACATCAGCAGCGGCTCGCCGAGGGCGCGGTTCAGCTGCGCGATGCGGCTCGCGAGATTCACGTCGCGCCCGATCACCGTGAAGTCGAGGCGGGAGCCGGACCCGACATTGCCGTAGGCGGCCTCGCCGTGGTGGAGCGCGATGCCCGCGGCCACCGGCACCGGGAACTGGTGCAGGGCGTTCGCCTCGTCGAGGGCCGCCAGGGCGTGCTGCGCCGCGGTGAGCGCGCCCTTGGCCGCGCCGCCGAGGTCGTCGCCGGACTCCCGGAAGATCGCCAGCAGGCCGTCGCCGAGATACTTCAGGACCTCGCCGCCCTCCCGCTCGATCGGCGGCACGAGGCAGTCGAAGAACACGTTGAGCAGGCCCACGGCCTCCTCGGGCGTCATGTCGGCGGTGGTGCGGGTGTAGTCGCGCATGTCTGCGAACAGGATCGCCGAGCGGATCCGGGTCACCTGCCCGCGGCGGATGTCCCCGGCCAGGATCGCCCGGTGCGGCTCGTCGCCGACGTAGAGCCGGAGCACGTGGTCGAGCTGCTTGTTGAGGACGCGCATCTCCATCACGGCCGCCAGCGCCGGCATGACGAAGCGCAGGATCGCGATGTCGTCGTCCCGGAACCCTTCGGGTGCGCGGGTGGCGAAGGTGATTCCGTTCTGCGTGCCGTTCGTGAAGAACAGGGGCGCCACCACGTAGTGGGTGTAGCCGCCGGCTTTCAGGTCCGGAACGATCGCGTAGGCGTCGTCCGGGGTCTTCGACAGGTCGAGGATCAGCCACTCGCCGGTCTCGTGGACCGTGTGGAACGGGCTGTTAAGATAGGCGTCCGTCGAGCGGGCGCCGTGCGGGAACAGCCGCACGGTGGTGCCGCCGTCCCGGGTCCAGATGCGGCCGACGCCGGCATATTCCGAGTGCAGGGTGTCGATGGCCGTGGAGGCCCGGTCCACCGGCACGCCGATCGCGATCAGGCGCTCGGCGAGCCCGGCCAGCATCTCCTCGGCGTTGGGCATCCGCGCGCCCTCGCCGAGCAGCCAGTCGCGGATGCCCACGGAGGGCTGGAGCGCGCCGAAGGGCACGTCGTCAGCCTCCGAGCCGTCCGCGAAGGCCGTCGGGGATCCGGGCGTTGGCGGGCGGCGTTCGAGCATGGCGCCAGACTGGATGCCGCGCGGCACCGGGGCAACGCGGGCGACGGGGAAGCGCCGCGCGATCCGCGGCGCAGGCTCAGTTGTCCAGGAAGCTCCTCAGCTTCCGGCTGCGCGACGGGTGCTTCAGCTTCCGCAGCGCCTTCGCCTCGATCTGGCGGATGCGCTCGCGGGTCACCGAGAACTGCTGGCCGACCTCCTCGAGGGTGTGGTCGGTGTTCATGCCGATGCCGAAGCGCATGCGCAGCACGCGCTCCTCGCGGGGCGTGAGCGAGGCCAGCACGCGCGTCGTGGTCTCGCGCAGGTTCGACTGGATCGCCGCGTCGATCGGCAGGACGACGTTCTTGTCCTCGATGAAGTCGCCGAGATGGCTGTCCTCCTCGTCGCCGATCGGCGTCTCGAGGGAGATCGGCTCCTTGGCGATCTTCAGGACCTTGCGGACCTTCTCCAGCGGCATGGCCAGCTTCTCGGCCAGCTCCTCCGGGGTCGGCTCGCGGCCGATCTCGTGCAGCATCTGGCGCGAAGTGCGGACGATCTTGTTGATCGTCTCGATCATGTGCACCGGGATGCGGATCGTGCGCGCCTGGTCGGCGATCGAGCGGGTGATCGCCTGCCGGATCCACCACGTGGCGTAGGTCGAGAACTTGTAGCCGCGCCGGTACTCGAACTTGTCGACCGCCTTCATCAGGCCGATGTTACCCTCCTGGATCAGGTCGAGGAACTGCAGGCCGCGGTTCGTGTACTTCTTGGCGATCGAGATCACGAGGCGCAGGTTCGCCTCGATCATCTCCTTCTTCGCCTGCCGGGCCTCGCGCTCGCCCTTCTGAACCATGTTGACGATGCGGCGGTACTCGCCGATCTCCAGGCCCGTCTCGGAGGCGAGGTCGAGGATCTGCGCGCGCAGCTCCGCGACCTGCTTCGAGCCGCGCTCGACCAGGTTCTTCCAACCCTTGCCGCCCAGCGTCCCGACGCGCTCCATCCAGTTCGGGTCGAGCTCGTAGCCCTGGTAGTGGCGCAGGAACTCGTCGCGGGCCACGCCGTGGCTCTCGGCGAAGCGCATCAGCCGGCCTTCGTGGCCGATCAGCTGCTTGTTGATCGAGTAGAGCTGGCCGACCAGCGCCTCGATGCGGTTGTTGTTCAGCGAGAGGGACTTCACGTCGGCGACGACGATGTCCTTCAGCTCGGCCTGCTTCTGTTCCTGAGCGGGCGTGTTCTGCTCGCCGGCGGCCTTGCGCTCGGTGCCCTCGATCTGGAACTTGCGCAGCTTGCGGTAGTTCGCGGCGATCGCGTCGAAGGTCTCGAGGACCCGCGGCTTGATCTCCGCCTCCATCGCGGCGAGCGAGACGTTGTTCTCGAGGTCGTCCTCGTCGTCGCCGCCCTCCGGGGGCGCCGGCGGCTCGCCGTCCTCGGATTCCTCGCCCTCGGCGAGCTGCGGCGCGTTCTTGCCGTCCGGGCCCGCGTAGGTCGCCTCGAGGTCGATGATGTCGCGCAGGAGGACCTTGCCCTCCACGAGCTCGTCCCGCCAGATGATGATCGCCTGGAAGGTCAGCGGGCTCTCGCAGAGACCCGCGATCATCGCCTCGCGGCCGGCCTCGATGCGCTTGGCGATCGCGATCTCGCCCTCGCGGGACAGGAGCTCCACCGAACCCATCTCGCGCAGGTACATGCGCACCGGATCGTCGGTGCGGTCGGTCGGCTCCTTGGTGGTCGTGGCGACCGCGACGGCGCGCGCCGGAGCGACCTCGGCGACCTCGCCGCCCTCCGCCTCCTCCTCCTCGCCGTCCGCGGCCTTCTCGCCGGCGGCCTCGTCGGTCTCCTCGGCCTCGACGACGTTGATGCCCATCTCGGAGAGCTGCGACAGCACGTCCTCGAGCTGGTCCGGATCGGACTGGCCCTCGGGCAGAACCTCGTTGACCTCCTCGTAAGTCACGTAGCCGCGCTTCTTGGCGAGCTTGACCATCCGCTTGACCGAAGCATCCGTCAGGTCGAGGAGCGGCCCGTCGGTCTGCTGCTCGGGGGCAGCGTCCGTCTCGTCCCGTTCCGTTGCCTTCGTCGCCATGATCAGCCTATTGTTTCGCACGCGGCGCGTTGCGGAGGCCCTGATGAGGCCGGTCCACGCCGTCGGCGCCGCTGTATGAGGTCGGCGCCGGATCGCTCCAGTCGCCGTGAGTCGTCGGTTTCCGTATGCAAGCCCGAGGCTTGACCGATTGTTAACTATGGCGGGACCGGGTCCCCCGCCACCGCCATGACACAGGCATTACACGGCCGTCGAGTCGCTCGACACCGGTGTATCGGCCTCCGCCTCGGCGGCGATGACGGTCTCCAGCCTCGCCTTCACTTCGCAGAGCCATGCCCACCCGGCATCGGTCGGATCGTCCTCAAACGCCTGCCGTGCTTCGCGAAGTTCGCTATGTAGCGCTCCTGCCTGCCGGTGCAAGATCATCGCCTGTCGGAGCGCGTCTGCGCGGTGGGCCGGATCGGCGTGCGGAGCCAGGGTCGTGCGGTCCCGCGAGCGGGCCAGGGCGAGGATTCGGTCGGCCGCCCCTGTGAGTCCGGCGCGATTGATGCGGTTCTGCAACACCTCGGGCGCCGCGTGCTCGTCCTCGGCCGCGCAGGCCAGCAGGACCGACAGCAGCGCCCGCGCGTCCGGATCCTCGAAGTCGAGTTCGGCCGCCTCCTCGCCGAACTCCGCCATCATCTCGGGATGGGCCAGCAGGGTACCGACGATGACCGCCTCGCGGACCGAAGCGGCGCCCGTGAAGCCCGCCGAGGCCGTGACCGAGGGGCTCGGACTCCCGGTGATCCGCGGCGAGACGGGCTCGCCGGGGCGGGTGAAGCGCTGCCGCCCGCGCGGGGCCGCGCCGGCGGCGCGGTTGCCGCGGGGCGACAGGCCGCGCAGGCGCTCCTCGATATCGTCGCGGTAGTAGCGCCGCACGGTCTCGTCGCGAATCGTCGCGACGGTGGTGCGCAGGGTCTGCGTCAGGCCGGCGCGGCGCTCCGGCGTGTCGACCGGTCCCGCCTCGAGGGCGCGCCGCCACAGCAGTTCCGACAGGGGGAGCGCCGCCGTCAGCACCTGGTCGATGGCCGTCGGGCCGCCCGAGCGCAGCAGGTCGTCCGGGTCCTGGCCGCCCGGCAGCAGCGCGATCCGCAGCGAGCGGCCGGGTTCGAGGAGCGGCAGCGCGATGTCGAGGGCCCGGTAGGCCGCCCGTTGGCCGGCCTTGTCGCCGTCGAAGCAGAGAATCGGCTCGTCGGCGTGGCGCCAGAGCAGGGCGAGCTGGTCCTCCGTCAGGGCGGTGCCCAGCGGCGCCACCGTCTCGGGGTGGCCGGCGAGCGTCATGGCGATGACGTCGACGTAGCCCTCGACCGCGATGATCGATCCGCGCTCGTGGGCGGCCTTGCGGGCGCCGTGCAGGTTGTAGAGCGTCCGGCCCTTGTGGAAGAGCGGCGTCTCCGGCGAGTTGAGGTACTTGGCGCGCACCTCCTTGGCGAGCGCCCGACCACCGAAGGCCACGACCCGGCCGCGGGTGTCGGTGATCGGGAACATCACCCGGTCGCGGAAATAGTCGTAGGGGACCGAGACGCCCTCCCCGGCCGCGAGCAGGCCGAGTTCGACCATCAGCGCCTTCTCGACGCCCTGCCCGGCGAGGTGGTCGCGCAGGGCGTAGCGGTCGTTCGGCGCGTAGCCGAGGCGGAAGGCCCGCTGCGTCTCGTCCCGCAATCCGCGGCGCTCGAGGTAGGCGCGGGCCTCGCTGCCCTGGCCCGACCGCAGGCGCTCCTCGAACCAGCGGGCGGCCATCTCCATGACCTCGATCGCCCCGGCGCGCTTCTGCTCGCTGGCGCGATTGTCCTCGGTGGGCGCCGGCAGGCTGACGCCGGCCTCGCCCGCCAGCCGCTCGACCGCCTCGGGGAAGCTGAGGCCTTCCGTCTCCATGAGGAAGGTGAAGATGTCGCCGTGCTTCGAGGACGAGAAGCAGTGGTAGAACTGCTTCTGGTCGTTCACGTAGAAGGACGGCGTCTTCTCGGCGTTGAACGGCGACAGGCCGCGCCACTCGCGGCCGGCCTTCTTCAACTGCACGCGGCGGCCGACCACCGACGAGGCCGGCAGCCGGGAGCGGATCTCTTCCAGGATGTGGGGCGGATAGCGCACGGGGCCTGGGACGGGTTGCGTGAACCCGCTCCTATAGCGCGAGAGGCGTCACCGAGTCCCTCACATCCCCGGAACTCGGCGGAGGATTGCGGGGAGAGGCTCGGCCCTAGAGGGTCAGCCCTTCGCCGCCAGCGCCGCCTTCACGAGCCCGCTCGCCTTGCCGAAATCCATGCGGCCCGCGAACGTGCCCTTCAGGGCGGCGATCACCTTGCCCATGTCCTTCGGCCCGGCCGCGCCGGTCTCGAGGATCGCCGCCTCGACCGCCGCCTTCATCTCGGTCTCGTCCATCTGCTTCGGCAGGAAGCTCTCGATGATGGCGATCTCGGCGCGCTCGTTGGCGGCGAGTTCCGGGCGACCGCCCTGCTCGTAGACCGAGGCCGATTCGGTGCGCTGCTTAACCATCTTCTGGAGAAGCGACAGGATCTCCTCGTCGGAGATCGGCTCCTTGCCGTTGCCGCGAGCCTCGATGTCCCGGTCCTTGAGGGCGGCCTGGATCATCCGGATCGTGGCGAGCCTGTCCTTGTCGCCGGCCTTCATGGCCTCCTTCATCTCGGTGGTGAAGCGCGCGCGCAGCATCTCGGTGACCTTCCAACGATCGAAGCGGGGGGCTGGCCTGCGGTTTGCGGGTGTTGAGCCCTGCGGGAGGCGGAGCCACATTGACCCCATCGCGGGCCGCTCGCTAAGAGCGCCGCACACGATCATGCCGCAAGCCGAGAGCGCCGAAACCCGGCGCCCGCCTTCGGCCGGACATAAGCGAGACTCAGCCCATGCTGCAAGACGCCGCCGCGCATGCCCCCGAGCCTCAGGCTCCCGAGCCCTGGGCCGAGCCCGTCGCGACGGCTCTGCTGGTGCTGGCCGACGGCACCATCCTGGAGGGCTTCGGCATCGGCCAGACCGGCGTGGCCGACGGGGAGGTCTGCTTCAACACCGCGATGACCGGCTATCAGGAGATCCTGACGGACCCGTCCTATGCCGGTCAGATCGTCACCTTCACCTTCCCGCATATCGGCAATGTCGGCACCAACGACGAGGACCTCGAGAGCCTCGAGGCGGCGCCAGCCTCGGGCGTCCGCGGCACCGTCGTCGCCTCGGCGGTGACGAACCCGTCGAACTGGCGGTCCTCGTCGCATCTCGACGGGTGGCTCAGGGCCCGCGGCATCGTCGGCATCACGGGGGTCGACACCCGGGCGCTCACGGCCCGCATCCGCGACCAGGGCATGCCGAACGCGGTGATCGCCAACGATCCCGAAGGCAAGTTCGACCGCGAGGCGCTCAAAGCCCGCGCGGCGGCCCTCGCGCCCATGGAGGGGCTCGACCTCGTGCCGCCGGTGACCAGCCGCGCGTCGTCGGAGTGGTCAGAGACCGTCTGGGCACTCGGCAACGGTTACGGCAAGCGCGCACCCGGCGAGGGCCTCAAGGTCGTGGCCATCGACTACGGCGTGAAGCGCAACATCCTGCGCCTCCTCGCCCAGGCCGGCTGCGACGTCACCGTGGTGCCGGCCACCACGACGGCCGACGCGATCCTGGCGCTGAAGCCGGACGGCGTGTTCCTGTCCAACGGTCCCGGCGACCCGGCCGCCACCGGCGCCTACGCGGTCCCGGTGATTCGCAAGCTGCTGGACGAGAAGGTGCCGACCTTCGGCATCTGCCTCGGCCACCAGCTCATGGGTCTCGCCCTCGGCGGCCGGACCGTGAAGATGGGCCAGGGCCATCACGGCGCGAACCACCCGGTGAAGGACAAGACCACCGGGAAGGTCGAGATCGTGTCGATGAACCACGGCTTCGCGGTGGACCCGGGCAGCCTCCCGGAGACGGCGGTGGAGACGCACGTGTCGCTGTTCGACGGCTCGAATTGCGGCCTGACCCTCACCGACCGCCCGGCCTTCTCGGTGCAGCACCACCCGGAGGCCTCCCCCGGCCCGCGCGACAGCCACTACCTGTTCGAGCGCTTCGTGACGCTGATGCGCTCCGGCGCGCCGGAGACCGCGAAGGGCGCCTGAGACCCGGGCGCCGGCATCGGCCCGCCGTCATCGCTCCGCAGCGCGGTGACGGCCGGGGACAGATAAGCCGGCGCCGCGATCCCAATCGGGCCGCGGCGGGGCCATAAAATCCGCCAGATCGGACGGCTTAAGAGAGCCCACGACGGTCCCTGAACGGCGGCGCATCCGCGCCCGGCGACGGCGGTCCGTTGCAGGGGATTGCCGGATGACCATCGACGAGGCGCGCGACGATTTCTCCCGCCTGCACCGCAGCTTCACCTTCCATCTCGGCGTCGCCGTGGGCCTGTCCTGGCTGACCGCCCTCTACGCCGCCTTCTACGCTCCGTGGGTGCGCAACATCCGGGCCCTGATCGATCCGACCGGCGGCTTCGACCGCGTCGAGAGCACGGTGTCCTACCTGTTCGCCATGCCCGCCGTCCTCGCCCTCGCCTGGGTCTCGGTCTATTTCGGCCGCGAGGCCCTGCGCCGCGCGCAGACGCTCTCGAACGTCGCCGTCGAGTTCGCCGCCGCCGCCGTGGTGGCCTTCGGTGTGTTCTACCTCTCGATCGACCGGGCGGTCGCGGCGCTCCACGCCGGATTCTGAGGCGGGACGGGGCGGTTCGCGCCGCCCCGACGGCCGACTTACTGGATCTTCTCGAATAGCGGCTCGAACCGCTTGGCGGCCAGCTTGTTCTGCGGCAGCGCCTTGGCCGCCTCCAGATTGTCGGGTCTGTCGCCGACCTGGACGAGGCCGACCATCCCCATGATGTAGTGCGGCGAGCACTTGATGCCGTAGAGGCCGGGCTTCTCGAAGGCCACGGTCTCCTCCTTGCCGACCACCGTCTTGAACGGCGCCGCGCCGTCGGGCGCCATGCCCTTGATCAGTTCGGCATTGTGGCCCTTGTCGGTCGGCACGAACCGGACCGTGTCGCCGGGCTGGATTTTCACGAAGGCCGGGTCGAAGACCATCATCCCGCCCGGGCCGCTGTTCAGGGTCTTGATGGCAACTTCCGAAGCGTTCGCGCTCACGATCGTGCCGATCAGAAGCATCGCGGACAAGGGGGTTCGGCTGATCATCTTCCATCTCGAATAATTACGATATCGATCGGCGGGATGGCCGGTCGGCCGAGTCCTACGTTCGGCTCCGAAGTCCGCCAAGAACTTCGTGCAATCGTGCGCGCGTTTATAAATACTCCACTTCGACGGACTGCCGGCGCATCCATGCGCCGGGCGCGCGTCCAATCTGCGCGGTCGTCCCGGCCTTCCAATGCGCCCGTGGGCCGTGTAAACGCGGGGCTCAACGACATTCCCGCCACGCGCGTCCGGGAGCAGGGCCTCAGTCGAGCCGTGCCCGATCGGGCGCGCTTGGCCTGAGAAGGCCCACGATGCCCAAACGCACCGACATCTCCTCGATCCTGATCATCGGTGCGGGTCCGATCATCATCGGACAGGCCTGCGAGTTCGATTATTCCGGCACGCAGGCGTGCAAGGCGCTCCGCGAGGAGGGCTACCGCATCGTCCTGGTGAACTCGAATCCCGCGACCATCATGACCGACCCGGACATGGCGGACGCGACCTACGTCGAGCCGATCACGCCGGAGATCGTCGCCAAGATCATCGAGAAGGAGCGCCCCGACGCGATCCTGCCCACGATGGGCGGCCAGACGGCGCTCAACTGCGCCCTGTCGCTGCAGAAGATGGGCGTGCTCGCCAAGTACGGCGTGCAGATGATCGGCGCCACCGCCGAGGCCATCGACAAGGCGGAGGACCGGAGCCTGTTCCGCGACGCCATGACCAAGATCGGGCTCGACACCCCGAAATCGGCGCTCGCCAACGCCTCGGCCGCGAAGAAGGCCGACCGCCAGGCCTACCTGGCCGAGATCGCCCGGATCGAGGCGGCCAACACCGATCCGGCGGCGCGCCAGGCGGCGCTGGCGGCCTACGAGAAGAGCTGGGCGGCGGGCGAGACCGAGCGGCGCAAGCGTTACGGCGAGCACGCCCTCGGGCAGGCGCTGATCGCGCTGGCCGAGGTCGGCCTGCCGGCCATCATCCGGCCGTCCTTCACCATGGGCGGCACCGGCGGCGGCATCGCGTACAACCGCGAGGAGTTCCTCGACATCGTCGAGCGCGGCATCGACGCGTCTCCGACCAACGAGGTGCTGATCGAGGAGAGCGTGCTCGGCTGGAAAGAGTACGAGATGGAGGTCGTCCGGGACCGGAACGACAACTGCATCATCGTCTGCTCCATCGAGAACATCGACCCGATGGGCGTGCACACGGGTGATTCGATCACCGTCGCACCCGCGCTGACGCTCACCGACAAGGAGTACCAAGTGATGCGCGACGCGTCGCTGGCAGTGCTCCGCGAGATCGGCGTCGAGACCGGCGGTTCGAACGTGCAGTTCGCGATCAACCCCGAGAACGGGCGCATGATCGTGATCGAGATGAACCCGCGCGTGTCGCGCTCCTCGGCGCTCGCCTCGAAGGCCACCGGCTTCCCGATCGCCAAGGTCGCGGCCAAGCTCGCGGTCGGCTACACCCTCGACGAGATCGCCAACGACATCACCGGCGGCGCGACCCCGGCCTCGTTCGAGCCGACGATCGACTATGTCGTCACCAAGATCCCGCGCTTCGCCTTCGAGAAGTTCCCGGGCGCCGAGCCGACGCTGACCACCGCCATGAAGTCGGTGGGCGAGGCCATGGCGATCGGCCGCTGCTTCGCCGAATCGCTGCAGAAGGCCCTCCGCTCGCTGGAGACCGGCCTGACCGGCCTCGACGACATCGAGATCGAGGGGCTGGGCAAGGGCGACGACCACAACGCCATCAAGGCGGCCATCGGCACGCCGACCCCGGACCGGCTGCTCAAGGTCGCGCAGGCGCTGCGGCTCGGCGTCAGCCATGAGCAGGTCTACGCCTCCTGCAAGATCGACCCGTGGTTCCTGGAGCAGCTCCAGGCGATCATTGACCTGGAGAACCGCGTGAAGGCCCACGGCCTGCCGAAGACGGCCGGCGCCTTCCGCCAGCTCAAGGCCGCCGGCTTCTCGGATGCCCGCCTCGCGGTGCTGGCCAAGATCGACGAGGCCGCCGTCCGCGCGGCCCGGCGCGCCCTGGCGGTGCGCCCGGTCTACAAGCGGATCGACACCTGCGCGGCCGAGTTCAAGTCGCCCACCGCCTACATGTACTCGACCTACGTGGCGCCGTTCGCGGGCGCGGTGGTGGACGAGGCGCAGCCCTCGGACCGCAAGAAGGTCGTGATCCTCGGCGGCGGCCCGAACCGGATCGGTCAGGGTATCGAGTTCGACTATTGCTGCTGCCACGCCTGCTTCGCGCTGTCGGACGCGGGCTACGAGACCATCATGGTCAACTGCAACCCGGAGACGGTCTCGACCGATTACGACACCTCGGACCGGCTCTACTTCGAGCCGCTGACCGCCGAGGACGTGCTGGAGATCATCGAGACCGAGCGGCAGGCCGGCACTCTGCACGGGGTGATCGTGCAGTTCGGCGGCCAGACTCCGCTGAAGCTCGCCCGCGCCCTGGAATCCGCCGGCGTGCCGATCCTCGGCACCTCGCCCGACGCCATCGACCTCGCCGAGGACCGCGACCAGTTCAAGCGGCTCCTCGACAAGCTCGCGATGAAGCAGCCGAAGAACGGCATCGCCTACTCGGTGGAGCAGAGCCGGCTGGTCGCCGCGGATCTCGGCCTGCCCTTCGTGGTCCGCCCGAGCTACGTGCTAGGCGGCCGCGCGATGGCGATCATCCGCGACGAGACGCAGTTCGCCGACTACCTCCTCGACACGCTGCCGAGCCTGATCCCCTCCGAGGTGAAGGCCCGCTACCCGAACGACAAGACCGGCCAGATCAACACGGTGCTGGGCAAGAACCCGCTCCTGTTCGACCGCTACCTGTCGGACGCGGTCGAGGTCGACGTCGACGCGGTCTGCGACGGCAAGGACGTGTTCATCGCCGGCATCATGGAGCACATCGAGGAGGCCGGCATCCATTCGGGTGATTCGGCCTGCTCCCTGCCGCCGCGCTCGCTCTCGACCGAGATCATGGACGAGCTGGAGCGGCAGACGAAGGCCATGGCGCTGGCGCTCAACGTCGTCGGCCTGATGAACGTGCAGTACGCCATCAAGGACGGCACCATCTACGTGCTGGAGGTGAACCCCCGCGCCTCGCGCACGGTGCCGTTCGTCGCCAAGGTCATCGGCGAGCCGATCGCCAAGATCGCCGCCCGGATCATGGCGGGCGAGCCGCTCGCGACCTTCGGCCTGCGGCCGAAGACCCTGCCGCACATCGCCGTGAAGGAGGCGGTCTTCCCCTTCGCCCGCTTCCCCGGCGTCGACGTGCTGCTCGGACCGGAGATGCGCAGCACCGGCGAGGTGATCGGGCTCGACGCGAGCTTCGGCGTGGCCTTCGCCAAGAGCCAGCTCGGCTCGGGCACGCAGGTGCCGAAGGCCGGCGCCGTGTTCGTCTCGGTGCGGGATGCCGACAAGGCGCGCATCCTGCCGACCATGAAGCTCCTGTCGGACCTCGGCTTCACCATCCTGGCGACCGGCGGCACGCAGCGCTATCTGGTGGAGAACGGCGTGCCGGCGGAGCGGATCAACAAGGTTCTCGAGGGCCGGCCGCACGTGGTCGACGCGATCAAGAACGGCGGGATCCACCTCGTCCTGAACACGACCGAGGGGGCCGGCGCCCTGTCGGACTCGCGCTCGCTCCGGCGCGCGGCCCTCTTGCATAAGGTGCCGTATTACACCACTCTAGCCGGCGCGATGGCCGCGGCCGAGGGGATCAAGGCCTATCTAGAAGGCGATCTCAAGGTCCGCGCGTTGCAGGAATACTTCGCGGCCTGAACCTCAGGGTTCCGCTGACTTCATTTCATGGCCCGGGGAGAGTGCTTCACTCTCGGCCGGGCCTCTTCATTGTGGCGCGAGACGATGGCGATAGACAAGGTTCCGATCACCGTGCGCGGGCTGGCAGCCCTCGAAGAGGAGCTGAAGCACCGCCAGCAGGTGGAGCGCCAGCGCATCATCCAGGCGATCGCGGAAGCCCGCGCGCTCGGCGACCTGTCGGAGAACGCCGAGTACCACGCCGCCAAGGAGGCGCAGTCCCACAACGAGGGCCGCGTCCTCGAGCTCGAGAGCATGATCGCGCGGGCCGAAGTGATCGACGTCACGAAGCTCTCGGGCGACAGGATCAAGTTCGGCGCCACCGTGAAGCTCGTCGACGAGGACACGGAGGAGGAGAAGACCTACCAGATCGTGGGCGAGCCGGAGGCCGACGTGCGCTCGGGCCGCGTCTCGATCACCTCGCCGATCGCCCGCGCGCTGATCGGCAAGGGCGTCGGCGACACGGTCGAGGTCACGACCCCCGGTGGCGGCAAGTCCTACGAGGTCGTCGCCGTCCAGTACGGCGGCTGAGCCGATGCGCCCGCGTTCCTGGGGCCGGCTCGCCGGCCTGATCCTCGGTGCCGTCGCGGGATCCGCGGCGGCGAGCGACTTCCCGCCGACTCCGGTCTTCTCCGACGTCCGGGTCGACGTGCGGCCGCTCCTCGACAAGGGCGCGGGGCTGCAGGCCGAGGCGCTGGCCGGCGACCTGACCGACGCCCTGCGGAAGAACTTCGCCGGCCGGATCGGCGGACGCGGGCCGCGCCTCGTCGTGGTCGTGACGAGCCTGTCGCTGCGGCCCTATGCCGGCAGCGGCGCCCTGCGCGGCTACGGCGGCAATTTCCAGACCGACTATATGGAGGGCGAGGCGCTGCTCGTCGGGCCCAAGGGGCAGGTGCTCGGGCGCTACCCGCAGATGACCGCGACGCCGTCGAGCTACGGCGGGGCGTGGTACGATCCGCAATTCGAGCAGCGCCGGCTCGCCGCCATCGCCGACATCTACGCCCAGTGGCTCGCCCGCGACCTGCCGCGGGACTAGAAGACGGCCGCCGGCCCCGGCCGGCGGCGTGGGGCGTATCCGGTGAGGAGCATGGCAAGCATCGACGTGTCGGAGGCGCAGACCGCGCCGGTCAGCCGTCCGGACCCGCGGCGTGAGCGCCTGCCCGAACTCGCCCGCGCCCGCGCCTGGATCGTCACGGACGGCAAGGCCGGCGACGAGAATCAGTGCGTCGGCATCGCCGAGACCCTGGGCCTCGACTTCGAGATCCGGCAGGTGCCGGCTTCCGGGCCGTTCGGCTGGATGGCGCCCTGGGGACCGATCGACCCGCGCGAGGGGCCGCGCCGCCGCGCCGGCGCCCTGTCGGGTCCCTACCCCGACATCCTGATCGCCTCCGGGCGTCGGTCGGTCCCGTACCTGCGGACGGTGCGGCGCGCGACCGGCGGCCGGACGTTCACGGCCTTCCTGAAAGATCCGCGGACCGGCGCGGACAGCGCCGACTTCATCTGGGTGCCGGATTACGACGACCTGCGCGGCCCCAACGTGTTCACGACGCTGACGGCGCCGCACCTCGTCACGGCGGCGCGCCTGGCCGCGGCCCGGGCCCGGCCGGATCCCCGGCTCGCGCGCCTCGACGGCCCCCGCGTGGCGGTGCTGGTCGGCGGCGACAGCCGTCACCTGAGCTATCGCAAGACCGACATGATCCGCCTCGTGGAGGATCTGCGCGGACTGGCCGAGCAGGGCTGCCGGCTGATGGTGACGATCTCCCGCCGGACCCCGAACCCGCTGCGCGAGGCCGTCAAGGCGCTCGCCGCCGAGACCGGCGGGTTCCTCTGGGACGGCAGCGGCGACAACCCCTACGTGGCCATGCTGGCGCTCGCCGAGGCGATCGTCGTGACCTCCGACTCGGCCAACATGGTCAGCGAGGCGGTGGCCACCGGCGCGCCGGTCCTGCTGTTCGATCTGCCCCGTACCTATATCCGGCACCGTCGCATGTTCGCCGGGTTGGCGATCACCGGAGCGCTGCGGCCGTTCACCGGTCAGTTGGCAGATCTGACGTACAAGCCGATCGACGCGACGCCGGTGATCGCCCAGGCGCTCGCCGACGCCTATGCCGCGCGCCGCGCGGCCGGACCGGCCTGAGGAGACCGAGACAGATGGCCCACACCCACGCCAAGCTCGTGATCATCGGCTCGGGACCCGCCGGCTACACGGCGGCGATCTACGCGGCCCGCGCCATGGTCGAGCCGCTGCTGATCTCCGGCTTCCAGCCGGGCGGCCAGCTCATGATCACCACGGACGTCGAGAATTACCCGGGTTTCGCCGAGGCGATCCAGGGCCCGTGGCTGATGGAGCAGATGCGACTCCAGGCCGAGCATGTCGGCACTCGGATCGTCTCGGAATACATCACGAAGGTCGACCTCAAGCAGCGGCCCTTCCGCCTCGAGGCCGATTCCGGCGAGACCTACTCGTGCGACGCCCTCGTCATCGCCACCGGCGCCCAGGCCAAGTGGCTCGGCATCCCCTCCGAGGCGGCTTTCCAGGGCGGCGGCGTGTCGGCCTGCGCGACCTGCGACGGGTTCTTCTTCCGCGGCAAGGAGGTCGTGGTGGTCGGCGGCGGCAACACCGCGGTCGAGGAGGCCCTGTACCTCGCCAACATCGCCAGCAAGGTCACGGTGGTCCATCGCCGCGACAGCTTCCGCGCCGAGCGGATCCTGCAGGAGCGCCTGTTCAAGCACCCGAACGTCGAGGTGCTCTGGCACCGCGAGATCGCCGAGATCTGCGGAGTGCAGAAGCCGGCGCCGAACGTGACCCACGTCCGTCTCAAGGATCCGCGCTCGGGCGAGATCAGCGAGGTGAAAGCCGACGGCGTGTTCGTGGCGATCGGTCACCAGCCGGCCACCGCGATCTTCGAGGGGCAGCTGCCCATGCGCCACGGCGGCTACCTCACCGTGAAGCCGGGGACGACCGAGACCGAGATCCCGGGCGTCTTCGCCGCGGGCGACGTCACGGACGACGTCTACCGCCAGGCGATCACCGCCGCCGGCATGGGCTGCATGGCGGCGCTGGAGGCGGAGAAGTTCCTGGCCAACCTCGACATCGGCGAGAGCCCCGTCCAGGCCGCCGCGGCGGAATGACGGCC
>NZ_JBQEPK010000005.1:174226-233739 GCF_052045615.1 Methylobacterium sp. 22177
CCGCCGCGGCTAGCATTTCAACAAGTTCGCGCTGCTCGCGCTTGCGCAGCACCATGCACCGTGTGCATAGGAGTGCTGACTGCGCCGGGATGCACGGATTGCATGCCCGCGCGGTGCCGCGAGCGGCCATCCGCGCGCGGCACCGCGCAGTTCGCCCGGTGATCTGCCCGCCGCTTCGCGCCCACTCCACCCCGGGTGCGTCCCGCGGGCGCGCGCTGGTAGGGGTTCTCGCCTTGGACTGGGACAAGATCCGGATCTTCCTCAACGTCGCGGAGGCGGGGAGCTTCACCAAGGCGGGTGACGATATCGGGCTCAGCCAATCGGCGGTGAGCCGCCAGATCAGTGCCCTGGAGCGCGAGCTGAAGGCGCCGCTGTTCCACCGCCATGCCCGCGGCCTGCTGCTGACCGAGCAGGGCGACCTGCTGTTCCGCGCCGCGCGAGATATGAAGCTGCGCCTGGAGAATACCCGGGCCCGGCTCGTGGAGACCTCTGAGCGGCCGACCGGCGATCTCAAGGTGACCACCACGGTCGGCCTCGGCACGTCCTGGCTGTCGCAGCGTGTGGGCGAGTTCCTCGACCTCTACCCGGACGTGCGCATCGAGCTGATCCTGACCAACGAGGAGCTCGATCTGGCCATGCGCGAGGCCGACGTGGCGATTCGCATGCGGCGCCCGGCGCAGCCGGACCTGATCCAGCGGCGGCTGTTCACCGTGCACTACCACGCCTTCGCGAGCCCGGATTACGTCAAGCGCTTCGGCGAGCCCAAGACCATCGAGGAGCTCGACGACCACCGCCTCGTCTCCTTCGGCGGCAACGAGCCCTCGTACCTGCTGGCCGCCCACTGGCTCGCCGATGCCGGCCGCGAGGGTCGCGAGCGTCGCCAGGTTCACCTGACGGTGAACAATATCGGCGCCCTGCAACGCGCGATGGAGGCCGGCGCCGGCATCGGCATCCTGCCCGACTACGCGGTGGATGGCGGGCAGCAACTCGTGCAGGTGTTGCGCGAGACCGAGATGCCGAGCCTCGAGAGTTACCTCGTCTACGCCGAGGAGATGCGCTCGGTCGCCCGCGTGCAGGCGTTCCGCGACTTCCTCGTCTCGAAGGCGCAGCGCTGGACCTACTGAGCATCCGATGGTTGACTCCGCCTCCTCACGGAGACGATTCGATGCGCGCTGCTCTCTACGCTCTGATCCTCGTCGCGGGACCGACCGGCGTGATGGCGGATGACTGCGCGGAAGCTTGGTACCAGCGCAACCTGATCTACAAGCAGGCGGGCTACTGCTTCAGCACGCCGCGGGCGATCCGAACCTTCGGCAACGCCGATTGCCGGTACGACGCCATGGATCGCGTGCCGCTCTCGCGGCAGGAGCAGGCGACCGTGGCGGATCTGCAGGCCTTCGAACGGGCCCACGCCTGCCCGCGCTAGTCCGCGGGCCGTCGAGGGGGACGGCTGGGCGGCGTCGGGGCCGCGTTGTCGAAACGGGAGCCGCCCCGGCGCCGACGCGGCTCCACCGGGTCCGCCTCAGACGAACAGGCGCTCGCCTTCGAGGCCCTTGTAGAGGCCGGCGACCTGCTCGCCGTAGCCGTTGTAGATCAGCGTCGGCACCCGCTGGTCGGTGCCGAGGACGCGCTCCGTCGCCTGGCTCCAGCGCGGGTGCGGCACGGCCGGGTTCACGTTGGCCCAGAAGCCGTACTCGGAGGCCTGCAGCCCCTCCCAGAAGGTCTTCGGCCGATCGGCGGTGAACGAGATCTTCACCAACGACTTGGCCGATTTGAACCCGTATTTCCACGGCACCGCGAGGCGGATCGGTGCGCCGAACTGGTTGGGCAGCGGCTTGCCGTAGATTCCCGTCACCATGAAGGCGAGGTCGTTGCCGGCCTCCGCCAGAGTCAGGCCTTCCGTGTAGGGCCAGGGATAGAAGAAGGCCCGCTGGCCGGGCGCCATCGCCTTGTCCAGGAAGGTCTCGAAGCGGATGTACTTCGCGCCGGAGGTGGGCTTGGCGAGCGCCACGAGCTTCGCCAGCGGGAAGCCGGTCCACGGCACCGCCATCGACCACGCCTCGACGCAGCGGTGGCGGTAGAGCCGCTCCTCCAGGCCGACCTTCCGGATCAGGTCGTCGACGCCGATCTCGAACGGCTTCTCCACGAGGCCGTCGATCTTCAGCGTCCAGGGCTGCGTCTTGAGGGCGTTGGCCGCCGGCAGCACGGTCTTCGACGTGCCGAACTCGTAGAAATTGTTGTAGTCGGCGCTGAAGCGCTCCGGAGTCAGCGGGCGATCGAGCGTGTAGGCGGAGTTCTGCGGCGCCGGGTAGAGCGCCTGGTCGCCCGCGGCCGCCCAGGCGGCGCGGCCGCCCAGGAGCGAGCCGGCCGCCAGACCGGCCGCGCCGCCGATCAGGGTCCGCCGATCGAGGAAGACGGCCTCCGGCGTCGCCAGATGGTCCGGTATCTCCCAGCCGCGCCTGCGCTTGATCAACATGGCCGTCTCCTCGGATCTCCTGCGCGCACAACCCACAGATCGGCCGCGGCCGACAGGGGCACAAGCGCCGCAGCCTCACCTTTCGGCGAACGGCCCGCAGGGGTTACACCGCCCGCGAGCGGCACGGGGCCGCAGGCGCCGAGCCGCCGCGCCGGCGACTCTCAGGCCGGCGGCGTCTCGTCGCGCAGCATCCGCCGCAGCACCTTGCCGACATTGGTCTTCG
Organism: Methylobacterium sp. 22177; assembly: GCF_052045615.1. Taxonomy (NCBI): domain Bacteria; kingdom Pseudomonadati; phylum Pseudomonadota; class Alphaproteobacteria; order Hyphomicrobiales; family Methylobacteriaceae; genus Methylobacterium; species Methylobacterium sp. 22177. Next base: position 176,926 of record NZ_JBQEPK010000005.1, read on the forward strand.
GCAGGGTCTCGTGGAGCACCACGCGGCGGGGCACTTTGTAGCCGGTGAGTTGTGTGCGCGCGTGCGCCCGCAGGACATCGATGGAGACCGCCGGGTCCTTCAGGACCACGTGGGCCACCACCATCTCGCCGGTCTCCTCGCTCGGCGCGCCGACCACGGCGCATTCGAGCACGGCCGGATGAGCCGCCAGCACATCCTCGACCTCGTTCGGATAGACGTTGAAGCCGGAGACGAGGATCATGTCCTTCATCCGGTCGACGATCCGGACCTGCCCGTCCGCCTGCAGGATCGCGACGTCGCCGGTCCGGAAGAACCCGTCCGCGGTCATCGCCCGCGCGGTCTCCTCCGGCCGGTTCCAGTAGCCGCGCATCACCTGCGGGCCGCGCACGCAGATCTCGCCCGGCTGCCCGTTCGGGAGGGAGGCACCGGAGATGTCGCGGATCGAGACTTCTGTCGACGGCAGCGGGTAGCCGATCGTGCCGGAGAAGTCGCGCATGCCCCGCGGGTTGACGCACACGACCGGCGAGGTCTCGGACAGGCCGTAGCCTTCGATGATCGTGTTGCCGGTCAGGGCCTTCCAGCGCTCGGCCACGGCGCGCTGGACGGCCGTGCCGCCGCCGACCACGAAGTCGAGGTTGGCGAAATCCACCGTTCCGATCTTCGGGTGGTTGATCAGCACGTTGAACAGGGTGTTCACGCCCATCAGGTGGGTGAAGCGCGTGCGACTCAGCGTCTTGACCATGCCGTCGCAGTCGCGCGGATTGGGGATCAGCAGGCAGGAGCCGCCGCTGCGCATGAACTGGAAGAAGCACGCGGTGAGCGCGAAGATGTGGTAGAGCGGCAGGGCCGTGACCACGCAGCGCGTGACGCTCGGATCCTTCGAGTTGAACCAGAGCTGCGACTGCTCGACATTCGCCATGATGTTGCGGTGGCTCAGCATCGCCGCCTTGGCGATGCCCGTCGTGCCCCCGGTATACTGCAGGAAGGCGAGATCTTCCGGCTCCACCGCTGCCGAGACGCGCGGCAGCGACCGGCCCCGGCGGAGCACCGTGGCGAAGGGGATCGCGAGGCCCTCGGGCAGGCGGAACGCCGGCACCGCCTTGCGGACGTGCCGGCTCGCGAGGTTGATCACCTGCCCCTTGAGCCCGAGCCCGTCGCCCGGGCCCACGAGGACGACCCGCTCCAGAGCCACGTCCGGCAGGGCCGCGGCGATCGTGGCACCGAAATTCTCCAGGACGATCAGGATCCGCGCGCCGGAATCGCCGATCTGCTGGGCGCATTCGCGGGGCGTGTAGAGTGGGTTGGTGTTGACCACCGTCCCGCCTGCCAGGAGCACGCCGAAGATCGCCACCGCGTAGGCGGGGACGTTCGGCAGCATGATCGCCACGCGGTCGCCCTTCGCCAGCCCCTGTCCCCGCAGCCAAGCAGCGAGGTCGCGCGCCTGCTGGCCGAGCGTTGCGTAGGTCATGGTCGAGCCGAAGCACAGCATCGCCGGCCGGCCCGCGAAGGCGGTCACGCTGGTCTCGAACAGGTCGACCAGGGTCCCGAGGCCCGCGACGTCGATCTCCGCCGGGACGCCGGGCGGATAGGCGGCCAGCCAGGGCCGGTCGGAGGCCCCGTTGCCCGGCGCGCCCGGCATCGCTCCGGCGGTGGCGGCTTGAGCGCCGTGCTCCATCACGTTCGCCTGATGCATCGCGATGCCTCCCGCGGGCCCGACTCTCGGGGGCCGAGTCCCGCAACGCCTGTCGCGCCGACTCTGCGGGAACGGAGGCCGGCCCGCAAGGCAGGCGGCTCAGAGGGCTGGACGATGCCGGAGCAATGTCGCCAGCGCGGCGTGCGGCAGAGCCGCGGCGACCAGCAGGCCGGCGGCGAGTGCGGCCTCCTCCGGCCGCATCGCGCGGCGGGGCCAGGGGCCGACACCGAGGTCGCCCGCGAGTCCGATCAGGATCGCGCCGAACCACAGGGCCAGGAAGGCGAGCGCCCCGTACACGATCCGGCGCAGGCGCGGCCGCAGGGGCCGGTTGGCCGCGATCGCGAACAGGCCGAGGACGCCGCCGAACATCAGGGCGCCGACGGCTGTGCCGAGCCCGTAGGCCAGCCACAGGGGCTGGTGGGTGAGGAAGGCCATGCCGCCGGTCGCGAAGGCACCGCGCAGGACGAGGCCGCCGAAGGTCGGGTAGAGCCCGGCGGCGAGGAGCGCGGCCGCGCCCGCGAGGCCGAACACGAGCCGGCGCGGTGCGGAGGCCGGGCCCGGGCCCGTCGCCACCCGCGCGAGGTGCCCGAGCCCGTAGACCAGCGCGAACGCGAAGAGCGGGTAGCGGCCGATGAAGTAGCCGAAGATCCAGGGCTCGAGCGCCTCCGGCACGGCGTCGCGCTGGCTCAGCCCGGTCGCCGCGACGAGCGCCAGGGCGGCCAGCATGGCGAGGATCGGCCCCGCCGCCGCCAGCGGGCCGCCGCGGCGGCCCCCGGACGTCCCGGCGCCCGGGCCGGCCCGGTCGAGCGCGGCGTTGGCGTGTGCGGCCATGCTGGGATCGCCCGGACAGGCGCGCGGCGTCAGGAGCGCCGCGGCCGCCTCAGCGGGCCTCGTAATGGTCGCGGATCAGCCGGTCGAGGAGGCGCACGCCCCAGCCCGCGCCCCAGCTGCGGTTGATCTCGCTGGCGTTCGACGACATCGCGACGCCGGCGATGTCGAGATGCGCCCACGGCACGTCCTCGACGTAGCGCTTGATGAACGAGGCCGCGGTGGCGGCGCCGCCGTGGCGGCCACCGGTGTTCTTCATGTCGGCGAACTTGGAATCGATCGCCTTGTCGTAGGCGGGGATCAGCGGCATCCGCCACACCTTCTCGCCGGTCGCCTCGCCGGCGGCGTGAATGTTGCCCGCCAGCGTGTCGTCGTTCGAGAACATGCCGGCGATGTCCTGACCGAGGGCCACGATGATCGCGCCGGTCAGCGTCGCGAGGTCGACGATCGCCTTGGGCTTCGTGCTGCGGATGACGTGGGTGATCACGTCGGCCAGCACCAGACGGCCCTCGGCGTCGGTGTTGATCACCTCGATGGTCTGGCCGGACATGGAGGTCAGGATGTCGGACGGGCGGTACGCGCCACCGTCCGGCATGTTCTCCACGATGCCGATGGCGCCGACCACGTTGCAGCGCGCCTTGCGGGCCGCCAGCGCGTGGAGCGCCCCGACCACGGCGGCGGCGCCGCCCATGTCGCCCTTCATGTCCTCCATGCCGCCGCCCGGCTTGATCGAGACGCCGCCGGAATCGAACACGACGCCCTTGCCGATCAGGGCGACGGGCGCCTCGGCCGCGGGGCCGCCGTTCCAGCGCATGATCACGATCCGCGGCTCCCGGGCCGAGCCCTGCGCCACCGCGAGCAGCGCGCCCATGCCGAGCTCCCGCATCCGGGCCGGCTCCAGCACCTCGATCTCGACGCCGAGCTTGGCGAGCTCCGAGGCGCGGCGGGCGAATTCCGCCGGGAAGAGCACGTTCGGCGGCTCGTTCACGAGGTCGCGGGCCAGGATCACGCCGTCCGACAGGCTCCGGGCGCCCTCGCCCTCGCGGGCGGCCGCGCCGTGATCGGCGAGCAGCAGGGTCAGCGCGGTGACGGACTTGTCGTCGGCGTCGGGCTTCTTCTTGGTCTTGTAGCGGTCGAACGCGTAGGTCCGCAGGCGCGCGCCGAGGGCGAACTCGCCGGCCTGCGCCGCCGTGACCGTCGTGCCGGGCCAGTCGAGCACGACCCGGGCGGTCCGTCCCGCCACCTTGCTCGCGGTGAAGCCGCCGAGCGCCGGCCAGTCGGTCTTGGCCCGGTCCTTCTCGGAGCCGAGACCCACGACCACGAGGCGGTCGGCACCGACGCCCGCCGGCGCCGGCAGGGACAGGGCGCTGAGCGAGCGGCCCTTGAACTTCTCCGAAGCCGCCGCGCGGGCCACGAGATCGGCCCCTGAGGCGCCCAGCGCCTCGCGGGCCGCCGACCCGAGCGACAGGTCATCGCCGACGAAGACCACGAGATCGCCGGATCCGCCGGGGCCCTGGCCGCTCTGCTCCAGGGGACCGAAACCGATCTCGATACCGTCCGCCATACCCGTCGCCCTGCCCGTTATCCCGGAGCCGTACTACGCACCCGCGCGCCACGGCGCGGGCCATCCGCCCTGTGTAGCCGCTGAGACGGAGAACGCAACGCGGCGTGACAGCCCTGGAATCGCCCCTTTTGTCGGGTCCCTGCCGCCCCGAGGGCGCGAGAGGACGAGCGGGACTGCCGGGCCGATGAGGCAGATCGAGCGCTACATCTTCCGGATCGCCCTGGGCGCCACCCTCGCCTGCCTGATCGGGCTGACGGGCACCATCTGGCTGACGCAGGCCCTGCGCGAGCTCGATCTCGTGACCGCCAAGGGCCAGACGCTGCTGGTCTTTCTCTTCGTCACGGGCCTGTCGCTGCCGACCCTCGTCGTCGTCATCGCCCCCGTGGCGCTGTTCATCGGCACGATCTACGCGCTCAACAAGTTGAACGGCGATTCCGAGCTGATCGTCATGTCGGCGGCCGGGATGCCGCCGCGCTCGCTGCTGCGGCCCTTCCTCACCCTGGCGCTGTTCGTCAGCTTCCTGGTGGGGTTCCTGGTCGTGGTGGTGATGCCCGCGAGCTTCCAGGAGCTGCGCGACGTGATCACCCGGGTGCGCGGCGACTTCATCGCGAACGTCGTCAAGGAAGGGCAGTTCACCCAGCTCGACAACGGCATCACCTTCCACTTCCGCGAGCGCGGACCGGGCGGCACGCTCAAGGGGCTGTTCATCCAGGACCGGCGCGAGGCGGGCAAGACCAAGGTCTACCTCGCCGAGCGCGGCAACGCGGTCGACGTCGACGGCCAGAGCTACCTGATCCTGGAGAACGGCAGCGTCCACCAGCAGCAGAGGGAGTCGCGCGATTCCTCGATCCTGACCTTCGAGCGCTACACGATCGACCTCGCGGCCTTCGCGCCCCCGGATTCGGACACGATCTACAAGCCGCGCGAGCGCTCGACGGCGCAGCTCCTGTTCCCCGACACGACAGAGGGCTACTACAAGCTGCAGAAGGGCCGGTTCCGGGCCGAGCTGCACGACCGCCTCTCGGCCTGCCTCTACCCGCTCGCCCTGGTCTTCATCGCCTTCGCGGCCCTGGGTGATCCCCGCACGACCCGGCAGGGGCGCGGCCTCGCCATCGCGGGCGCGATCGTCGCCGTCGTGGCGCTGCGCATCGGCGGCTTCGCGGCGGTCAGCGCCGCCGCGCGCAGCCCCGCGGCAGTCCTGGCGGTCTACGGCGTGCCGCTTGTCGCGATCCTCCTGTCGAGCCTTCTCATCTTCTACGGCCCCCGGGTGCGCGCGTTCAACGCCGCCCTGGCCCGCGCCGTCCGCGGGCGGTTCCGCGGTCCGCGCCTCGCGCCGGCGGCCTGATTCCGATGATGCTGATCGGCCCCACCCTCGGGCGGTACTTCGCCGCCCGCTTCCTCCGCACGGTGCTCGGCGTCTTCGTCACCGTGTTCGCGCTGGTCTACACCCTCGACTTCGTCGAGCTGCTCCGCCGCGCCGGCGAGGCCCAGGGCGCGTCCGCGGGCCTGATGGCGCAGCTCTCGCTCTACCGCACCCCCGCGGTGGCGGAGGGCGTGCTCCCCTTCGCGGTCCTGTTCGGCTCCATGGCGGCCCTGCTCCAGCTGTCGCGCAAGCTGGAGCTGGTGGTCGCCCGCGCGGCCGGGATCTCGGCCTGGCAGTTCCTGCAGCCCGGCCTCTTCGTGGCCCTCGCCCTCGGCGCCCTGGCGGTCGGCGTCTACAACCCGGTCTCGGCGATGCTGAAGCAGCGCTCCACCGAGATCGAGGCGAAGATCTTCGCCAAATCCACCAAGGCGAGTTCGGGCAAGGACCTGTGGATCCGGCAGAAGGGCCTCGACGGCGAGGCGATCCTCCGCGCCGAGACCGCCGTCGAAGGTACGACCACCCTGGCGGGAGTATCGGTCTTCACCTTCGACGCGGCCGGGAAGTTCGCCGAGCAGCTCGTCGCGGCCCGCGCCATGCTCCACGACGGCTACTGGGAGCTCTCCGATGTGCGCGTTCTCACACCGGACGCACCGCCCGAGTCGTTCGACACGTATCTGATCGCCTCGAACCTCGACCCCGGGCAGGTCCGGCAGCGCTTCACCCCCCCGGAATCTGTGCCTTTCTGGCAACTTCCCACAACCATCGCGCGGACCGAGCGGGCCGGTTTGGACGCCACCCGCTACCGTCTCCAGTACGACGTCCTGTGGGCGCGGCCGGTGCTGTTCGTGGCCATGGTCATCGTCGCCGCAACCGTTTCCTTACGGTTCTTCCGCTTTGGTGGGGTCGGTAAACTCGTCCTCGGTGGCGTCGCGGCCGGCTTCGCTCTCTACGTGGTCCGACAGGTCATGGAGGGGCTCGGAGCGTCCGGACTCGTCGCCGCACCGGTGGCGGCCTGGTTCCCGGCCGTGGTAGGCAGTCTTCTCGGTACGCTCACGCTTCTGTACCAGGAAGACGGCTGACTTCCGCGATCCTTCGCGGGACGGGAGACGGGTGTTGAGGTTGGTGGCGGCAGACGTCACAGGGGTTGGGACGCGCGTTGCGTAAGGTCGCCGACATCCTGCGGAAGGCTGGTTTCCGGGCCGCGCTGGCGCTCGCCGCGCCGCTGGCGGGGGGCCTGTCCGCCCATGCCCAGGGCCTGCCCGCCGTCGCGGCCGGCAAGCCCGGCGACAAGCTGCTCGTCGAGGCCGACGAGCTGATCTACGACAACGACCGCGGCACAGTGACGGCGCGGGGCAACGCCGAGCTGCATTACGGCCCGCGGACCCTGCAAGCCGACCGCGTGCGCTACGACCGGAATTCCGGCCGGGTCTTCGCCGAGGGCAATGTCCGCCTCACCGAGGCCGACGGCGGCGTCGTGACCGGCGCGCGCATGGAACTCACCGACGACTTCAAGACCGGCTTCGTCGACGCTTTCCGCGGCCAGCAGACCGTCCAGCGCAAGTTCGAGACGGTGCGCACCCGGTTCTCCGCGCCGCGGGCCGAGCGCCTGAACGGCGAGCAGACCAGCTTCGAGTCCGGCAGCTACACGGCCTGCGAGCCGTGCAAGGACAACCCTGAGACGCCGCCGCTGTGGCAGATCAAGGCGAAGAAGATCATCCACGACAACGAGACCCACACGGTCTACTTCGACGATTCGACGCTCGAGATCGCCGGCATCCCGGTGGCCTACCTGCCGTATTTCGAGGCGCCGGACCCGACGGTGAAGCGCAAGACCGGCTTCCTGACGCCGCGCTTCGTCACGACGACCGCGCTCGGCAACGGCGTGTCGCTCCCGTACTTCATCAACCTCGCGCCGAGCTACGACCTGACGCTGACGCCGACCCTGCTCAGCCGCCAGGGCCTGCTCGCGCAGGGCGAGTTCCGCCAGCGGATCGACAACGGCTTCTACAACATCCGCCTGTCGGGCATCTCGCAGACGACGCCCTCGGCCTTCCTCCCGAGCCCGCTCGGCGCCGGCGAGCGGGACTTCCGCGGCTCGGTCGAATCGCAGGGCCGGTTCTACATCAACCCGCGCTGGCGCACGGGCTGGGACCTCGTCGGTGTGACAGACAAGTGGTTCCTCGACAATTACCGGATCCGCAACCAGAACATCACCACGGACTATTTCCGCGAGGCGACCTCGACCGCCTTCCTGATCGGCCAGGGCGACCGCTCGTGGTTCGAGGCCCGGGGCTACTACTTCAAGGGCCTGTCGAGCTTCGATTGGCAGAAGCAGCAGCCGATCGTCGCGCCGGTGATCGACTACGACAAGCGGGTCAACGGTCCTTCGGAGATCGGCGGCGAGGTGCGCTTCCAGGCGAACATCACCAGCCTGACCCGCGAGACGACCCAGTACCAGGGCCTGCCGCGGACCTCGAGCTACCTGTTCTCGCCGAGCGTCAACGGCGTCAGCTTCCCGCTCTACCAGACCTGCACGGTCTTCCAGCGCGGCCTGTGCGCCATCGACGGGCTGGCCGGCACCAACACCCGCGCCTCCGCGGAGCTGTCCTGGCGCCGGAGCTTCATCGACGACTGGGGCCAGAAGTTCACGCCGTTCGCGTACCTGCGCACCGACGCGTTCTTCACCAACCCGAGCTTCTCGGGCTACCAGAACGACTTGGCCCCGCAGGTCGCCAAGATCGACGACGGCTTCGCCGGGCGGGTCATGCCGGCGGTCGGCCTCGACTACCGCTACCCGTTCGTCGCCAATTTCGGCGCGCTCGGCGTCCACACCCTGGAGCCGATCGGCCAGATCATCGCGCGTCCGTCCGAGACCCGGATCGGCCGCCTGCCGAACGAGGACGCGCAGAGCCTCGTCTTCGACGACACCTCGCTGTTCGAGTGGGACAAGTTCTCGGGCTACGACCGGGTCGAGGGCGGCGTGCGCACCAACCTCGGCGGCCAGTACTCCGTCGTGACGCCGTCGGGCTGGTACGCGAACGTCCTGTTCGGCGAGTCCATCCAGCTCGCGGGCGTCAACTCGTTCCGCCGGGGCGACATCGCCAATGTCGGCCTGGATTCCGGGCTCGAGACGCAGCGGTCGGACTTCGTCGGCCGCTTCCAGGTCTCGCCGAACCAGAACATCACGTTCATCAGCCGGGCCCGGTTCAACCAGTCCGACTTCCACGTGGCGCGGTTCGAGACCGGCGCGACGGCGCGGTTCGCGCCGTTCCTGCCGCTCACCGTCTCGGCCTTCTACTCGTACTACGAGGCGCAGCCGCTGCTGGGCTACAGCCACTACCGCGAGGGCATCACCGCCACCGCGACCTACAACATCACGCCGAACTGGTTCGTGTCGGGCTCGCTGCTCGTCGACCTGACCCACTACCTCGACGTGCGCAACACCTACACGGACGCGCTGAGCTCGTACCTGGCAAACCCGATCGGGACGGTGCCGATCTACCAGAACCCGGGCCGCTTCTACCTGTCGGGCGCGAGCTTCGGCGGCGGCTACCAGGATGAGTGCACCACCGTCTCGCTGAACTACATCAACTCGCCGATCGCCACCGCGACGGGCGTGCGCGAGCGCAACCAGACGGTGCTGCTGCGGGTCGAGCTGAAGACGCTGGGTGAGGCCGACCTGCGCCAGAACGTCGGCACCGCCACCACCGCGGACGGCATCGCCTCGGTGCGGTGAGGAACCGGGACCGGCGGCGCTCCGTTTCGGCGCCGCGTCCGTCGCGGTCCCATCCCGCGCCGAGCGGCGGGATCCGGCTCCGCGCACGGCCGCGCTCCGCGGAGGATGCGCCCGCGCCGCGCGGGCGCTATAGAGCGCCCATGCCGCCCCTCGCCCTCACCCTCGGAGATCCCGCCGGCATCGGTCCGGAGCTGGCGCTCAGCGCGTGGCTCGGTCGGGGCGGCGCAGATCCGCTGCCGCCCTTCTTCCTCGTGGCCGACCCGGACTTCGTCGAGCGCCTCGCTCACCGCCTCGACCGTCCCGTGCCGGTGGCGGAGGTGGATCCCGAGACCGCCGCCGAGGTGTTCCCGCGCGCGCTCCCCGTGGTGCCCCTGCCGAGCGGCGCCCGCGTCGCCGCCGAGCCGGGCGTACCCGATTCGGTGAATGCCGGCGCGACCATCGAGTCGATCACCGCGGCGGTGGAGTTCGTGAAGGCCGGGCGCGCGGGCGCGGTGGTGACCAACCCGATCGCCAAGTTCGTGCTGACCCGGACGGGCTTCGCCCATCCCGGCCACACCGAGTTCCTGGCCGCCCTCGCGGTGCCGCCCGGCGTGACGCCGCCCCGGCCGGTGATGATGATCTGGAGCGCAGGCCTCTCGGTGGTGCCGGTGACGATCCACGTCCCGCTGAAGGACGTGCCGGACCTGCTCACCCAGGAGCTCGTCGAGGAGACCGCCGCGATCGTCGCCCGCGACCTGCGGGAGCGGTTCGGCCTGCCCGAGCCGCGCCTCGTCCTCGCGGGTCTGAACCCGCACGCGGGCGAGGCCGGGACGATCGGCCACGAGGACCGCGACGTCCTCGCCCCCGCGGTGGCACGGCTGCGGGCGCGGGGCATCGACATCCGCGGGCCACTCCCCGCCGACACCCTGTTCCACGCCCGCGCCCGTGAGACCTACGACGTCGCCCTCGCACCGACGCACGACCAGGCCCTCATCCCGATCAAGACGATCGCGTTCGACGACGGCGTGAACGTCACCCTCGGCCTGCCGTTCGTGCGCACCTCCCCGGACCACGGCACGGCCTTCGACATCGCCGGTAAGGGCGTCGCCCGGCCCGACAGCCTCGTGGCGGCCCTGCGCCTCGCCGACCGGCTGGCCGCCAACGCGGCGGCGCAGGACGAGGCCCCCGGCGGGGCCGAGATCATCCCGTTCAGCGTCTATGCCGGCCGGCCGCGCCCTGCGGGGGCCCGCCATTTCGATCCCGAGGACGAGCTGTGAGGGACCCAGCATGAGCGCCGGGGACTTGCTTCCGCCGCTGCGCGAGGTGGTCGCCCGCCACGGCCTGGAGCCGAAGAAGGCGCTCGGCCAGAACTTCCTCTACGACCTCAACCTGACCGGGCGGATCGCCCGGGCCGCCGGTCCCCTCGCGGGCGTGACGGTGGTGGAGGTCGGTCCGGGACCCGGCGGCCTCACGCGCGCGCTCCTCGCCGAGGGGGCCGCCCGCGTGGTGGCGATCGAGCGCGACCCGCGGGCGCTCCCGGCGCTCGCCGAGATCGCCGCCCACTATCCGGGACGCCTCGAGGTGGTCGACGCCGACGCCCTCGCCTTCGATCCGCGGCCGCTGGTGGGCGACGCCCCGGCGCGGATCGTCGCCAATCTGCCCTACAATGTCGGCACGGCCCTGCTCACCGGCTGGCTCGACGGGGAGGCTTGGCCGCCCTGGTGGGATCAGGCCGTGCTGATGTTCCAGCGGGAGGTGGCCGAGCGGATCGTCGCCGGCCCGGAGGAGCGGGCCGATTACGGCCGGCTCGGCGTCCTGTGCGGCTGGCGCACGGAGGCCGAGATCCTGTTCGACGTCAGCCCCTCGGCTTTCGTGCCGCCGCCGAAGGTCACGTCGAGCGTGGTTCGGCTGGTGCCCCGCGCCCAGCCCCTGCCGTGCCGCGCCGGCGCGCTCGAGGCCGTCACCCGCGCGGCCTTCGGCCAGCGCCGGAAGATGCTGCGCCAGAGCCTCAAGGCCTTGACCCCCGCGGCCGGCGACCTGCTGGCCGCCGCCGGCCTGTCCGAGACCGCGCGGGCCGAGGAGATCCCGGTGGCGGGCTTCGTCGATCTCGCCAATCGGTGGGACGCGCACAGAAAGGCCGGCGCCCCGGTGGGGACGCCGGCCTGAATGAGCATCGTGACTCCGGCCCGAAGGCCGGAGCGCGATCGGATCACCGGGTCTGCTGGATCGCCGAGAGCACCCAGCCGCGGCCGGGCTGGCGCAGGAACGTCCAGAGCTCCGTCGCCTCGGACGAGTCCGTGGAGACGACGCGGCCGCTCGACCGCTCGATCATCACGTCCTTGAGGGCGTAGCGCATGGCCACGGTCGCGTAGTCGGTGCGGTCCTCGCCCCAGGCCTCCGCGAGGTCGCCCTGCAGCAGCTTCACGTCCGAGATCTTGTTCACCACGCCGCGGGCCGCGTTGCCGCGCAGCTCCTCGTCGAAGTAGCCGACCATCTCGGGCGTCGACAGGTTACCCAGGGTCACCCGATCCTCGCGGGAATAGGCGTCCTGAATGTCGCCGAGCAGGCGCTCGAAGGCCTGGTAATCGGCCGGTCCGATCTGCACCGGGCGCGTCTGCGGCGGGCGCTGCCCACCGCCGAACATGCCGCCGGCGGCGGGGCCGCCCGGAGCGCCGCCCATCGGGCCGCGGGCGCCCGGCTGATCGTCGAGCGACGTGCGGGCGTAGGGCGCGCCGGCGCCGGCCGGCTCGTTCCGGCGGCGGAAGAACCGCAGGGCCAGCATCACCACCAGCACGACGAGCCCGACCTGGAACAGCAGGCCGATCATCGAGGCGAGGCCGCCGAGGCCGCCGAAGAAGCCGCCGCCGAGCAGCGCGCCGATCAGGCCGGCGCCGAGCAGGCCCGCGAAGAACCCGCCGCCGAAACGGCGACCCTGCGCGGCCGGAGCCTGCATGCCTGGGCTGCCCATGCCGGGCGACGGCGCGGTCTGGGAGCGCTGCATCGTCATGCCGCCGCCCGGAGCGGTCGGCGTGGCGGAGGGCGCCGTGTAGGTGCGCGATCCGCGGGACCCGAAGGACCCACCGCCGCCCGGACGGGCTTCCGCGACGGGCGCCGCGACGGTCAGCGCAGCGGCCAGCGCCAGGAGGGCGGCCACACGCCGGCGGCGCGAAATCTCAGTAAACATGTACACGCCTCAGAGGACGAGAACCGGATGGCGCGGAGCGCCAGTGACGATATGGGAACGGTCGGGCGGCGGTTTTAGTCCAGACCGCCGTCGCCCGAACGACGTTTTCCACCGGATCGTCGCGCCGCCCGGACGACGCTCTCGCCGAGGCCGCTCTCCGGGACGGCGCGGCTCTAGTGGAGCGTGCGCTCGGGCGCGGCCGGGAAGGACAGGCGGACCTGCGTCCCCTCCCCGCTCCGGCTGTCGAGGGTGATGGTCCCGTTCTGCCGCTTCATCAGCCCGTGCACGATCGCGAGGCCCGCGCCGCGCCCCGCCTCGTGGCTGGTCTGGAACGGTGCGAGGGCCCGGGCCAGCATCTCGGGGGACATGCCCTGCCCGGTGTCGCCCACCGCGATCCCGACGCTGCCCTGGCCCGGCTGCTGCAGGGACCGGTCGCCGGGCTCTATCCGGAAGGTCGACAGGGTCAGGGTCCCGCCCGACGGCATGGCCTCGCAGGCATTGGCGACGAGATGACGCAGGGCGAACTCGATCTGCGTCGGATTGCTGATCGCCCGCGGCAGGCCCGGCGTCGCCGCCACAGTGAGGCGGATGCCGGGCGGCAGGTCGGGTTCGAGGCGCCCGGCGAGGTCGGCCACGATGGCGTCGAGGTCGACCGACCGGACGTCGGGCGCGATGCGGCGGGAATAGGCGAGCAGGTGCCGGGTCAGGATCGCCGCGCGCTCGGTGGCGTCGGCCGAGCGGGCGATCGCCCGCTGGACGAACGGCTCCTGCCGGTCCCCGAGCCGCCGCTTGAGGCCGTCGATGTAGCCGATCAGGATCTGCAGGAAGTTGTTGAACTCGTGGGCGACGCTGTTGGTCAGGAGCCCCAGGGCCTCGCGCTGGCGGGAGAGCGCGAGCGCGCCCTCCGCCTCCCGCCGGGCCGTCTCGTCGCGGATCTGGCCGATCCGGAACGGGGTCCCGGGCAGGGGCGCGGTCTCCAGGCGGGCCCAGAAGCTCGTCCCGTCCGCGCGAGCCGCCAGGAAATCCTGAGGCTCGGCGCCGGCGGGATCGAGCGGCGCCGTGCGCTGCGCCAGGATCAGGTCGAGCCCCTGCGCCACGAGTCGCTCCGCCGAGTAGCCGGCGAGCTCCTCCAGGGCGGGATTGGCGTGGCGGACACGGCCCTGCGGATCGAGCAGGAGGCTGGGCGTCGGCAGCGCGTCCAGGAGCGTGCGGGCCTCGTCCGCGAGCGGCGCGGCTTCGGCCGCGCTGTGATCCGTCCCGGGCTGCGCCATGCTGCGTTCGCGCTCAGCGGATGCGGAAGGTCCGCGACGGGCCAGCGATAGCGATGAACGGCCTCACGGCCAAGCGCCGAACCACCGTGACCCGTCCGGGCACCGCCTACTGGCGCACCCACATCACCCGCGCCATCCAGGCCACCTCGCCGAGGTTCAGGACCCGGTCCTCGTGCTCGGGGTTCAGGGAGGCCAGTTCCACGGTCCGGGCGGTGCGCCGCCGCAGCTCCTTGGCCAGGACCTCGCCGCCGTGCAAACGGACAACGACGCGATCGCCCTTGCGGACGCTGGCCGTGGGCGACACGATCAGAACGTCGCCGTCCCGGAACAGCGGCAGCATGGAATCGCCCTGGATCTCCAGCGCGAAGGCCCGCTCCTCGCCGAGATCCGGAAACTCGATCTCCTCCCAGCCGGCGCCGCCGGTGGGCATGCCCTCGTCGGTGAACAGGCGGCCGGCCCCGGCCTGCGTCAGGCCGATCAGCGGGACCATCGTGCGAGCGGGGATTTCGCGCGCCTCGATGAGCCGCAGGAACTCGTCGAGGCTCGATCCGGTGGCGGCCAGGACCTTCGACACGGATTCGGTGGACGGCCAGCGCTTGCGGCCGTCGGCGCCCACGCGCTTCGACCGGTTGAAGCTGGTCGCGTCGAGGCCGGCACGGCGGGCGAGGCCCGAGGCCGAGTAGCCGTGGCGCTCGGCGAGCCGGTCGATGGCGTTCCAGATCTGCTCGTGCGACAGCATAGCGGGCTCGGAAGCTCACCCTGAGCGGGCCGGCACCCCCGTCTCACCAGCCGGAATCCGGCTGCCTCGGAGGCACGGAGACGGTTCGCCCGCCGGGTCCGTTCGACACCCGCCGGGTACGCGCGGAGATACTTGACAATTTGCTTTCCGGATCCGCTCTGCCGGTCCGGACAGGGCAGTGTGACGTCCAGCCTAGTCGTAGGAAAGTAGAACTACGGGCGGCAGATTGCAATCGCTCCTCGAATCACGCGCGGCGCGGCGCGGTTGCCGCCGCGGCCGGGCGCCTCTATCGCAGCGTCGTTTCGGGGGAGCTTCGATGCCGCTCATCTACAAGATCTGTCCGCGCGCCCTGTGGCGCGAGGCCGAGGCCGCGGGCCGGTTCACGGGCGCGCCGGTCGATCACCAGGACGGCTTCATCCACTTCTCCACGGCCGCCCAGGTCGCCGAGACGGCGGCCCGTCACTTCGCCGGCCAGGACGACCTGCTCCTCGTCGCGGTCGAGGCCGACGCGCTGGGCGACGGCCTGCGCTACGAGCCGTCGCGCGGCGGCGACCTGTTCCCGCACCTCTACGGCCCGCTGCCGCTCTCCGCCGTGGTCGCGGTGGACGATATGCCGCTGGGCGCCGACGGCCGGCACGCCTTCCCGGCCGGGATCCTGCCGGCATGATCGCGGCCGCCTTCCCCCTCGTCCGACCGCTGCTGCACCGCCTCGACGCGGAGCGCGCGCACGACCTGACCCTCGCCGCCCTGGCGCTCCTGCCCGCGGGCCCGCGGCCGGCGGACGACCCGCGCCTCGCCGTCGACCTGCTGGGCCGCCGCTTCCCCAACCCGGTCGGCCTCGCGGCCGGATTCGACAAGGGCGCGCGCGTGCCCGACGCGCTATTGGGCCTCGGCTTCGGCTTCGTCGAGGTGGGCGGGGTCGTCCCGCGGCCCCAGCCCGGCAACCCCCGGCCGCGGGTGTTCCGCCTCGCCGCCGACCGCGCCGTGATCAACCGCTTCGGCCTCAACAGCGA
Organism: Methylobacterium sp. 22177; assembly: GCF_052045615.1. Lineage (NCBI taxonomy): Bacteria > Pseudomonadati > Pseudomonadota > Alphaproteobacteria > Hyphomicrobiales > Methylobacteriaceae > Methylobacterium > Methylobacterium sp. 22177. The sequence continues at coordinate 192,296 of NZ_JBQEPK010000005.1, forward strand.
GGGGCTGCAGGTGGTGGCCGACAGGCTCCGCGTCCGGAAGGGCCGGCCCGGGATCGTCGGTGTCAACATCGGTGCGAACAAGGACTCCGCCGACCGCCTCGCCGACTACGCCGCCTGCACCGCCACCCTGGCCCCGCTCGTCGACTTCGTCACGGTCAACGTCTCCTCGCCCAACACGCCGGGCCTGCGCGACCTCCAGGGTGAGGCCTTCCTCGACGAGCTGCTCGCCCGCACGGTCGAGGCCCGGGACGCGGCGGGTGCCGGCGCGGCGATCCTCCTCAAGATCGCCCCCGACATGGCGCTGGACGCCCTCGATGCGGTCTGCGCCACGGCGCAGCGGCGCGGGGTCCAGGCCCTCGTCGTGTCGAACACCACGGTGGCCCGCCCGGCGAGCCTGCGCGAGCAGGGCCTCGCCCGGGAGACCGGCGGCCTCTCGGGGCGGCCGCTCTTCGGTCCGGCGACCCGGATGCTCGCCCAGACGCGCCTGCGCGTCGGGGAGACGCTGCCGCTCATCGGCGTCGGCGGCGTGGATTCGGCCGAGGCGGCCTGGACCAAGATCCGGGCCGGCGCGAGCCTCGTGCAGCTCTACTCGGCCTTGGTCTACGAGGGGCCGGGCCTGGTCGGGCGCATCAAGGACGGGCTCCTGCGGCGCATGAATGAGGCCGGCGTCGCCTCTCTCCGGCGGGCCGTCGGGCGCGACGCCGCCGATCTGGCCCGCGGAGATTGAGCGGCCGCGGCGCGGTGCAGCCGGTCTCGCACCGCCGCGGATCGCGTCGCCGGCCATGGCGCGCGTGAACGGGGCCGGGCAGACAAGTTTTTTTGCGGGGGCAGTTTAGAAAGGCTTTGCACAGCGGGAGCTTAGCCTGTGCCCCGTGCATGAGGGGCCTGCGCCGGCACGCCGTTGTGAGAGACCTGGAGAGACGCTTATCTCGCGGTTGCGAGACACATCGCGTCAGCCAATCCAGGACGGTTCATGGCCCAGTCTGAAGGGTCCACCAAGCGCTCCTCCGCCGCCGGCGGCTGGGGTGCTCTGAAGAGCTGCGGCAAGCACCTGCTCGGCAGCCGCGCCCCCCTCACCGGCGCCCGCGCGCTGCTGAAGGCGAACCAGCCCGACGGGTTCGACTGCCCCGGCTGCGCCTGGGGCGACCCGGAGCACGGCTCGTCCTTCGAGTTCTGCGAGAATGGCGTGAAGGCGGTCTCCTGGGAGGCGACCGACAAGCGCACGACGCCGTCCTTCTTCGCCAAGCACACCCTGACCGAGCTGCGCGGCTGGAGCGACTACGCCCTGGAGGGCCAGGGCCGCCTGACGCACCCGATGCGCTACGACGCGGCGAGCGACCGCTACCTGCCGGTGAGCTGGGACGAGGCCTTCGCGGAGATCGGCGCGACCCTGCGCGGGCTCGACCATCCGGACCAGGCCGAGTTCTACACGTCGGGCCGGGCCTCCAACGAGGCGGCGTACCTGTACCAGCTCTTCGCCCGCGCCTACGGGACCAACAACTTCCCCGACTGCTCGAACATGTGCCACGAGGCGAGCGGCGTCGCGCTGATCGACGCGATCGGCATCGGCAAGGGCACGGTCCTGCTGGAGGATTTCGAGAAGGCGGACGCGATCTTCTGCGTCGGCCAGAATCCCGGCACCAACCATCCGCGGATGCTCGGCGACCTGCGCCGGGCGGCGGAGCGCGGCGCCAAGGTCGTGGTGCTGAACCCGGTCCGCGAGCGGGGCCTGGAGCGCTTCGCCGACCCGCAGAACACCGTCGAGATGCTCCGCGGCGCCAGCCGCCCCATCGCCAGCCACTACCTGCAGCCGCGCTCGGGCGGCGACATGGCGGCCTTCCGGGGCATCGCCAAGGTCGTGTTCGCGCGCGACGCCGAGGCGCTCGCGGCCGGCCGGCCCTCGCTCCTCGACCGCGCCTTCCTGGAGCACCACACCGCCGGGCTCGACGCGTATCGCGCCGCCGTCGAGGCGACGTCCTGGGACGCGATCCTCGATCAGTCGGGCCTGACCATGGACGAGATCGCCGCGATGGCGGACGTCTATCTCGGCGCCCAGCGGGTCATCGCCACCTGGGCCATGGGCGTGACCCAGCACCGGCACTCGGTGGCGACGATCCGGGAGATCGCCAACCTGCTGTTCCTGCGCGGCCATATCGGCCGGCCCGGCGCGGGCCTTTGCCCGGTGCGCGGCCATTCCAACGTGCAGGGCGACCGCACGGTCGGCATCAACGAGCGCCCCTCCGCCGCCTTCCTGGATTCCCTGGAGCGCCATTTCGGGCTCGCCATGCCGCGCCGGCACGGCCACAACGTCCTGGCGGCGATCCGCGCCATGCGGGACGGCACGTCGAAGGCCTTCATCGGGCTCGGCGGCAACTTCCTCCGGGCGACGCCCGACACGCCGGTCGTGGCGCAGGCGCTGGCCTCGTGCCGGCTCACCGTGCACATCGCCACGAAGCTCAACCACGCCCATCTCGTGCCCGGCGCGGTCGGCTACCTGCTCCCCTGCCTCGGCCGCACCGAGATCGACCGGGGCGCCGAGGGCAAGATCCAGATCGTGACCGTCGAGGATTCGATGAGCATGGTCCACGGGTCGGGCGGCATCAACAAGCCGGCCTCGAAGGAGCTGCGCTCCGAGATCGCCATCATCGCCGGCATGGCGCAGGCCACCGTCGGCTCCGCCGCCATCGACTGGGCCGGGTTCGCCGCCGATTACGACCGGATCCGCGAGGCGATCGCCGCCACGATCCCGGGCTTCACCGGCTACAACACCCGGGTGCGCAAGCCGCGCGGCTTCATGCTGCGCAACCTCGCCGCCGAGCGGGTGTTCGAGACGGTCACGGGCCGGGCCAACTTCTCGGCCGACGCCCTCCCGACCGAGACCGAGCATCAGGCCGCCCGGAAGACCCGAGACACCTACGTGTTGCAGACCTTCCGCAGCCACGACCAGTACAACACGACGATTTACGGCCTGGATGACCGCTACCGCGGCGTTTACGGCGAGCGCCGCGTGATCTTCGCCCACCCGGACGACCTCGCGGAGATCCGCGACCGGCTCGGCGATCGGGTCGACGTCGTCGGCACGCACGACGACGGCATCACCCGCCGGGCGGAGGATTTCCGCCTCGTGCCGTTCGACATGCCGCGGGGCGCCCTGGCTGGCTACTACCCGGAGCTGAACGTGCTGGTGCCGCTCTCGACCTTCGGCGAGAAAAGCGACACGCCGACCTCCAAGTCGGTTCTGGTCACCCTGCAGGCGCGCGCGGCGGCGTGAGCGGGGGGCCCGACGAGGCGGCGTTCGTCGCCGCACTCGACCGGGTCTCGGCCGCCCGGCCGGATCTCGACCCGCTGGCGGCGGGCCTCGTGGCGGCGCTGGACCTCGGCCTTCCGGGCGACAGCCGCGCCTTCGCCCGCACCTTCGGGGTGGAGCACGCCCTCGTGCTGCGCGCCCTCTCGGGCCTGGAGGAGGCCGGGCTCGTCGCCGTCACGGCGCGCGACGGGCGCACGCAGCGGACGCGCTACACGACCTCCGGTTCACGAGCTTCGGTGCCGTCGCCTCCGGCGTCATCGCGCGCGTAGCGCAGTGACCTGGGCAGCGCGATGCCGCAGAGCGTGGCGCTGCTGGATGGCCTCGCCCCGCTCGCAGGGTCGGATGTTAACCGACATCGGACGGAGCCGCGCTCAGAACCCCTTCGCCCTGATGGCCTCGGCCCAGGTGACCGCCCGGCGGTTCACGCCGAGATGCTGCCGCTCGTAGAGCCGGCCCTCCAGCTTGATCGCGCCGCGCTTGGCGTATTCCGGGCGCTCGAACGCCTCGATCACCAGCTTGGCGCGGCGCACCTCCTCCTCGGTGGGGGCGAAGGACGTGTTGGCCGGCTCCAGCTGCGTCGGGTGGATCAGGGTCTTGCCGTCGAAGCCGAGGTCGCGCGCCTGCCGGCACTCGTCGCGGCAGCCCTCGGTGTCGGCAATGTCGTTGTAGACGCCGTCGAGGATCGCGAGCCCCTCCGCCCGGGCTGCGGCCAGCGCCATCATCATCCAGGGCAGCATCGGCACGCGGCCGGGGACGATCTTGGCCCAGGTGTCCTTGGCGAGGTCGTTGGTGCCGAGGACGAGGCAGGTCAGGCGGTTGCGCGGGTCGCGCTTCGCCCGGGCGATCTCCTGGATGTTGAGGATCGAGGCCGGGGTCTCGATCATCGCCCAGATCGCGATGCCGTCCGGCGCGTCGAGGGATTCGAGCCGGTCGGCGATGCTCTCCAGCACGGCCGGGGACGAGACCTTCGGCATCAGGATCGCGTCGGGCTTGGCCTCGATGGCGGCGTGGAGATCCGCCTCGCCCCACGGGGTCTGTGGGGCGTTGACCCGGATGACCAGCTCGCGGCTGCCATAAGCGCCGCTCTTCACCGCGGCGCAGACCTGCTCGCGGGCGATGTCCTTCTCCTCCGGGCCGACGGCGTCCTCGAGGTCGAGGATGATGCTGTCCACCGGCAGGGTCTTGGCCTTGTCGAGCGCCCGCTGGTTCGAGCCGGGCATGTACAGCACGCTCCGGCGCAGGCGCAGATCGGTCGTCGTGGCCATCGGCTTCTCCCTCCTGGGCCGTCGCGCGGCCTCCCGTCGTTGCGCTGCACCCTAAAGCACGAACCCGGCCGCGCCACACCCTAAAGGTCGGGGCGGGTGAGTCCCCGCGCGGTTTGATACCGCGCCGTCTCTCCGCAGATCGAAGCCCCGGTTTGGTCATGTTCCGCCGCTTAAAGGCCGACCGAAACCAATTCTCGGAGTCCGGGATCTCTACGATGCGCAAAGTCTTGGTCACCCTCGCCTTGCTCGGGACATTGGCTGCACCCGAGGCGGCCCGGGCCCAGAGCCGGACCACCCTCGGCGTCGGCTCCGGCGCGGTCGCCGGGGCGCTGGTCGGCGGGCCGATCGGCGCCGTCGCGGGGGCCGTGGTCGGCGGCTTCGTCGGGAACTCGACGGAGCGCGGGCGCCGCCACGTCCGCCGGGGCCGCCGCTACGGCTACGCAGCGCCGCGCCGCTCCTATCCGCGGCGCGCGGAGGCGGTCGTGCCGCGGACGACGGGCTCCGTGGCCCGCGCCGCGCCGCCGGCCCAGCCCACCACCTGGAAGGACCCGCGCTAGCAGGCCTCAAGGCCGCGCGCGGCTGCCGCCTAGGCTGCCGGTTCGAGGGCGGCCGGGGCGGGCGTCCGGAACGTGTCCCGGGCGAGGCGCGGGAAGGCGATCGCCTGCCCGAGACCGCGGGCGCCCAGGAAGCTCACGAAGGCGAGCCACAGCCCGGTATTGCCGAAGCCCAGGCTCTCGACCAGCGCGAGGATCGCGCAGTAGGCGGCGAGCGCGCACACCATGAGGTTGCGCATCGCCCGCGTCCAGGTCGCGCCGATATAGATCCCGTCATACGCGAAGGGCGCCGCGGCGGCGAGCGGCGCCAGGGCGGCGAGGACGAGGTAGGACCGGGCCGCCTCGCGGACCGGACCGTTCGTGGTCACGGCATCGATGAAGGCCGGGCCGCCCGCCAGAGACACTAGGCTGACCGCGAGGCCGAAGCCGAGGCACCAGCGCAGGCTCAGGGCGGCGGCCGCGTCGAACGCCTCCCGGTCCCGGGCGCCGACGGCCTGGCCGCACAGGGTCTCGGCCGCCGTGGCGAAGCCGTCGAGGAAGAAGCCGCCGATCAGGAAGAGATTCCACAGGACCGAGTTCGCGGCCAGGACCACGTCGCCCTGCCGGGCGCCGAGCGCCGAGAACAGCACGATGCCGGTGATCAGCGCGAGCGTCCGCAGGATGACGTCGCCGTTGACGCTGAGCGTCCGGCGCAGCGCCGCGGCGTCGCGGAGGTCGCGCAGCGGCACTCGGAAGGGCCGGGAGCCGAGCCGCGCCAGGAGGGTCAGCCCGAGGCCGAGTCCGAGCGCCTCGGCGCCGAGGGTCGCCAGCGCCGCGCCGGCGAGGCCCAGGCCGAAGCCCAGGACCAGGGTGAGCGTCAGCGCGACGTTGGTCAGGTTGATGGCGATCTGCAGCAGCAGGCCGAGATCGGTGCGCCCGCGCCCCAGGACCGAGCCGAGCACGCCGTAGCTCGCCAGCACGAAGGGCGCTGACAGGATGCGAATGTGGAAGTAAGTCGCGAGACCGGCGATGACTGCCGCGCTCGCCCCGCTGATCGCGAAGGCGAGCTGCGCGAGAGGGCCTTGCAGGGCCACCAGGACGAGGCCGATCAGGGCGCCCGCCGCCAGCGCCCGCGCCAGGATGCGGTCGACCTCGGCGTCGTCCCGTCCGCCGACCGCCTGCGCGGTCAGGCCGGCGGTCGCCATGCGGAGCGCCCCGAACGACCAGAAGATCGCGTCGAAGATCACGGCGCCGAGGGCGATGGCGCCGAGCAGCGCCGCGTCGCCGAGCCGCCCGATCACCGCCGCGCCGACGAAGCCGAGCATCGGCGTCGTGACGTTGGCGATCGTCATGGGCAGCGCCAGGGCCAGGACGCGGCGGTTCGTCGGGCGGGCCGAGCTGGCGACGGTATGCATCATGCCGCACGCTAAGAAGCCGAGCCCTCCGCGCAAAGCGGGGTGATCGCATCGGCGGGTTGCGATGGCGGGCGGCCGATCTGCCCGAACCCACGGCGCGCCGGGCCGTCGGGGTGCGACCGTGTCGGATCGGCCCCCGACCCCGTCAGCGGGAGACGGCGAAGAGGCGCGCGATCAGCCAGAGCGGTACGACCACGATCGCCCCGGCGACGATCCAGCCGCCGAAATCGTGGAGCGAGGCGAGCCCGACCTCCACCAGCGCCCGCGCCGAATCGTAGACGTGCCAGAACAGCCGCCCCGGCGTCAGGCCGAGCATCGACATGAAGGCGCCGACCAGCACCGACAGGAACAGCAGCCGCAGGAACACGCCGGCGGGCGAGCCGCCGAGGAACCGCCGCAGCGCGGAGGGATGGGACCGGTAGCCCTCCGCGCCGTAGGGGGCGTTCGGCGGGGCACCCTGCTGATAGCCTTGCCGGCGCCGGTCGTGATCGACGAGCATTGCGTCCTCGTGAAGCCTCAGGGCCCTCGGATCGGCGACGAAGCGGGCGGAACCGTGGCCGGCACACCACACCGCTTCGAAACCCGAGCGCGGATCAGGCGTTGGCGGGTTTCTCGCGCGCCGTGCACATGGCAAGCGGCGTCGCGCGCGCCAAGATGCGGGACGGGGTGGATTGCGACGCGCGACTCGCGCGGCGCGGCCTCGACCAAAGGGAGAACTCCCGGGAATCGGGATTGGTGTGAGAGGCTCTGAGTGCCGACGGGACCATACGCACGATGATCGACCACGCCCTGTTCGACCCGGCGACGATCGATCCCGAGACGCTCCGGCTCAATGCCGAGATCGTCGCGGCGCACGCCGCGCTGCCCGATCCCTGGTCGCTGCCGATCGCCGAGGTTCGCGAGCGCCGCCGTCTGGGCACCAAGGCGGCCCCCGCCATGCCGCACAGCGCCCGGGCGGAGTGGCTGACGATCGACGGGCCGGGCGGTCCGCTCAAGCTCCGCGTGGTCCGGCCCAAGCCCGGCGTGAAGCTGCGCGGCGCCTACCTGCACATTCACCGCGGCGGCTGGGTCTGGGGCTCCGCCGACGAGCAGGATCCCTGGCTGGAGCGCATCGCCGACACCTGCGGCTTCGTCGCCCTGTCGGTCGAGTATCGCCTCGCCCCCGAGCATCCCTATCCGGCGGCCCTGCTCGACTGCGAGGCCGCGGCCCTTTGGCTGGCCGGTCCGGGGAAGACCGAGTTCGGCATCCACGCCCTGACCATCGGCGGCGAGTCGGTGGGCGCGCACCTCGCCGTGATGGTGCTGCTGCGGCTGCGCGACAAACACAACCTCCCGCGGGCCTTCCGGGGCGCCAACCTCAACGCCGGCTTCTTCGATCTCGGCCTCACCCCGTCGGTGCGGAACTGGGGCGAGGAGCGGCTGGTCGTGAACACCCGCGACCTGACCAAGTTCGCCGACGGCTACGTCCGCGAGGGCATCGACCGGCGCCGGCCGGACGTGTCGCCGATCTACGCCGACCTGAAGGGCCTGCCGCCCGCCCTGTTCACCATCGGCACCGCCGATCCCCTCCTCGACGACACGCTGTACATGTCGGCGCGCTGGGCCGCGGCCGGCAATGGCGGACACACGGCGATCTATCCCGGCGGCTGCCATGTCTTCGCCCGCTACCCGAGCCCGATGAGCGAGCGGGCGCTGGAGCTGATCGACCGCTTCCTGATGGCGCTCGCCTGAGCGTCCCGTCCGAGATCCTGCCGGAAGGATTCCGCGCCTGGTTCGCGGGCCGCGGCTGGGCGCCCCGGTCGCACCAGCTCGATCTCCTGCGGATCGCCGGCGCCGGCCGCTCGGCGCTGCTGGTGGCGCCGACCGGGGCCGGCAAGACGCTGGCCGGCTTCCTGCCGAGTCTCGTCGACCTCGCCGAGCGCGGGCCGCAGAAGAAGGCGGCGGGCCCACACACCCTCTACGTCTCGCCCCTGAAGGCGCTGGCGGTGGACATTGCCCGCAACCTCGACGCGCCGATCGCCGAGATGGCGCTGCCGGTGCGCGTCGAGACCCGCACCGGTGACACGCCGGCCCACAAGCGCACCCGCCAGATCAGCCGGCCGCCGGACATCCTTCTGACCACGCCCGAGCAGCTGGCCCTGCTGATCGCCCACCGCGAGGCGGCTGAGTTTTTTGCCGGGTTGCGCTGCGTGGTGCTCGACGAGCTGCACGCGCTGGTCACCTCGAAGCGCGGCGACCTGCTGGCGCTGGCGCTGGCGCGGTTGCACCGGCTGAGCCCGGGACTGGCGGCGATCGGGCTTTCCGCGACGGTGCGGGAGCCGGACGAGCTGCGGAAGTACTTGGTGCCGCAGGGGCCGCTTCCCCCTCCTCCCTCTGCGAGCGGGCAACCGGGATCGCATCGCGACGAGGGTCATACGGCTGCCGAACATGACGGGGACCCCCGTGCCGGTGCAGGAGTGGGAAAGGGTGAGGGCCGGAGCCTTCCGGGAGGAGGCTCGGCCTCCTCGCGACTTTCTCCCGCAGGGGAGAGGGCCCCCGTCGAGACGCCCATGGCCGACCTCGTCACGGTGGCCGGCGGCGCGAAGGCGGATCTTCGCATGCTCGACCTCGGCCGGGCGCTGCCGATCTCCGGCCACACGGCCTGGCACTCGATGCCGGCGATCTACGAGCTCATCAAGGAACACCGGACCACGCTTGTCTTCGTGAATACCCGGCTCCAGGCCGAGTACACGTTCCAGGAGCTGTGGCGGCTCAACGAGGACGCCCTGCCGATCGCGATCCACCACGGCTCGCTCGATGCCCAGCAGCGCCGCCGGGTCGAGGCCGCCATGGCGGCAGGGCAGCTCCGCGCGATCGTCTGCACCGCAACCCTCGACCTCGGCATCGACTGGGGCGACGTCGACCTCGTGGTCAATGTCGGCGCGCCGAAGGGAGCGAGCCGGATCATGCAGCGGATCGGCCGCGCCAACCACCGCATGGACGAGCCCTCGAAGGCCTACCTCGTCCCGGGCAACCGCTTCGAGATGCTGGAGTGCCAGGCGGCGCTGGACGCCGTCGAGGAGGCCGCGCAGGACACGCCCGACGCCCGCCAGGGCGCCCTCGACGTCCTCGCCCAGCACGTGCTCGGCATGGCCTGCGCCGACGCCTTCGACCCGCTCGAGCTCTACGACGAGATCGTCTCGGCCGCGCCCTACGCCGGTCTCTCCTGGGAAGCGTTCGAGCAGGTCGTCGACTACGTCGCGACCGGCGGCTACGCGCTGCGCGCCTACGAGCGGTTCGCGAAGATCCTGCGCGGGCCGGACGGGCTCTGGCGCGTCCGCGACGCCCGCACCGCGCAGGCCTACCGGATGAATGTCGGCACCATCGTGGAGGCGGCGCGGGTGAAGGTCCGGCTCGGCCGGACCCTGCGCGGCAAGCCCGGCACGGTGTTGCCGAAGACCGGCCGCGTGCTCGGCGAGATCGAGGACGAGTTCGCCGAGACGCTCACCGTCGGCGACACGTTCCTGTTCGCGGGCGAGACCCTGCGGTTCGAGGGGCTCTCCGAGGACGAGTGCCTCGTCACCCGCGCGCCGGCCGGCACCGATCCGGCGATCCCGTCCTACGCGGGCGCAAAGTTCCCGCTCTCGACCTTCCTGGCCGCGCGGGTCCGGGCGCTCATCGCCGACCCGTTCGCGTGGGACCGGCTGCCGAAGCAGATCGGCGAGTACCTGCTGCAGCAGCGCCGACGCTCGGTCCTGCCGGGCGAGCGCGACCTCCTCGTGGAGACGTTCCCGCGGGGCAAGCGCTTCTACCTGACCGCCTTCCCGTTCGAGGGCCGCCTCGCCCACCAGACGCTGGGCATGCTGCTGACCCGGCGCCTGGAGCGCGCCGGCCTGCGGCCCCTCGGCTTCGCGGCCAACGATTACGGCATCGCCATCTGGTCGACCCGCGACGTCTCGGAGCGCGCCGCGATCGATCCGGACTTCATCGGCGACCTGTTCGCGGTCGACATGCTGGGCGACGACCTCGAGGCGTGGCTCGACGAATCCGCCATGATGAAGCGCACGTTCCGCCAGTGCGCGGTGATCGCCGGCCTGATCGAGCGCCACCATCCGGGTCAGAAGAAGTCCGGCCGGCAGGTCACGATCTCGACCGACCTGATCTACGACGTGCTGCGCAAGCACCAGCCCGACCACCTCCTGCTGCGGGCGGCGCGGCAGGATGCGGCAACCGGACTCCTCGACGTGAGGCGCCTCGGCATGATGCTAGAGCGCATCCAGGGGCGAATCATCCACAGGTCTCTCGACCGGGTCTCGCCGCTCTCCGTGTCCGTGATGCTCGAGATCGGGCGCGAGCGGGTCTACGGCGAGGGCGCCGACGAGATCCTGGCCGAGGCCGAGGCGGAGCTTCTCCAAGAGGCTCTGTCCTGACCGCCGATCCGCCCTTCCCCGACGACACCGAGGATGCGATCTTGGCGGCCGGCCTGAGACTCGAGAAGACTCACAAGCACCCCACCCTGCTTCTCGCGGGCGAGACCTTGGTGCTCGACCTCTGCGGCGGCCTCTGGCTGCCGGAGCACCGGACGCTGATCGTGTCCGATCTCCACCTGGAGAAGGGCTCGTCCTACGCGGCCCGCTCCGGCCAGTTCCTGCCGCCCTACGACACCCGCGAGACGCTCGCCTGCCTGCACGAGGCGGTGGTGCGCCACGATCCCGCCCGCGTGGTCGCGCTGGGCGATTCCTTCCACGACGCCCGCGGTCCCGAGCGCATGGAGCCCGGCGACCGCGCCCTGGTGGCGGCCCTGCAGGAGGGGCGGGACTGGGTCTGGATCGCCGGCAACCACGACGCGGCCGTGAACGAGGGCGTGGGCGGCCGCTACGCCGACGCGCTCACGCTGGGCGGCCTCGTCCTGCGCCACGAGCCGAGCCCAGAGCCCGTCCCCGGCGAGATCGCGGGCCATCTCCATCCCTGCGGGAAGGTGGCGATGCGCGGGCGGGCGGTGCGCCGCCGCTGCTTCGTCACGGACGGCACCCGCCTCGTCATGCCGGCTTTCGGAGCCTACGCGGGCGGCCTGAACGTCCGCGACAGGGCGATCGAGAGCCTGTTCCCCGACGGGTTCACCGCCCATCTCCTCGGCGACGGGCGGGTCTTCGCCATCGGCCGGGCGCAGCTCGCCCGGGATTGAGCCGCGCGGATCAGGCCGTCTTCATGAAGCGGATCACGCTCTCCGACAGGCTCGTCGAGTGGCCGGCGAGGCTCTCGGCGATGCCCTGGACCGTCTGCGCCAGCTGACCGGTGGCGTTGGCGGCCTCGGAAACGCCGCCGATATTGCCCGCCATCTCGTGGGTCGAGACCGCCTGCTCCTCGACGGCGCTCGCCATCGCCAGGGTAAGCTTGGACAGTTCGTCCACCGCCGCGGTGATCATCTCGATGGCGCCGACGGCGTCGCCGGTGGCGCTCTGGATCGCCGAGACCTGCTGGGTGATCTCGCCGGTCGCCTTGGCCGTCTGCTCGGCGAGCGCCTTCACCTCGGAGGCGACGACCGCGAAGCCGCGTCCGGCGGCGCCGGCCCGGGCCGCCTCGATCGTGGCGTTCAGCGCCAGCAGGTTGGTCTGGTCGGCGATCGACTTGATCATGCTCACCACCGCGTCGACCTTGCGGGCGTTCTCGGCGAGCTGGCGCATGGTCGCGTCGGTCGTCCCCGCCTGGGCGGCGATCTGCTGCGCGCGCTCCGAGACCCGCCCGACCTGGCCGGAAATTTCCTGGATCGCGCCGTTCATCTGCTCGGAGCTCGACGCGACCGACGAGGCCTTGTGGCGCGCGGATTCGGCTGACTGCATCAGGCCCTCGGCCGAGCTCTGCATCTCCTGGATGGCGGAGCCGACGGCCTCCACGACGCGCTTGACGTCGGTCTCCATGTTCACCTGCGCGGTGACCACCGCCCAGGTCAGCATCGGGCCGAGGTACTGCCCCTTCTCGTCGTTCACCGCCGTGACCCGCAGGTTGAGGGTCTCGGGCCCGACCCTGATCTTGGTGCTGTGCGGCAGCCGGCTCGCGTCCGCCAGCATGGTGCGCTGGTGGCTCGGGTTCTTGTGGAAGATATCGAAGGAGCGGCCGAGCATGTCGTCGACTCTGACCGGCAGGTGCTGGTCGATCGTGCCGAGCGTCTTGCGCGACGTGGCGTTCATGTAGTCGATCTTGAAGTTGTCCTTCAGGTCGGCCGTCATGACGGCCACCGGTACGTTGTCGATCATCGTCAGGAGCCGGTTGATCTCCTTCTTCTTCGCGGAGATGTCCGCGGCGAACTTTACGACCTTGATCGGCTTGCCCCGCGCGTCGAGGACGGGATTGTACGTCGCCTCGAGCCAGACCGAGTCGCCCTCCTTGTCGAGGCGCAGGAACTCGCCCGTGACGTACTGACCGTCCTTGAGCTTGTCCCAGAACGCGGCGTACTCCGCGGTCTCGGCATAGCTCTTGTCCACGAAGATGCGGTGATGCCGGCTCTGGACGTCGCTGAGGCTGTACTTCATCAGCCGCAGGAAGTTCTGGTTCGCGTGGAGGACGGTCCCGTCCATCGAGAATTCGATGATCGCGAGTGAGCGGTCCAGGGCGTCGATCTTGGCCTGGGCCTCGTTGAAGACAGTACGATTGAACATGGTCCCGCTCGCGTTCCCCCGCGCCGGGTCTAGCGCCGCATCGTTAATGAATTGCTTATTTCGGAATTCGTTCAGGTTAAGCGCGGGCGAAGATCGAACGAATGCTTGCGACGCCGTGTCCGCTCTGTGCTCGTGTCCGGACCGGCGCCGCCCTCGGCGGCTGAGATGCGATGTGGTGTTTCCAATGCTATAATTTTTCGGTCAATATTAGAACCAGCCCCGCATGCGGAAGTATATGATCGGCGCGACCGCGCTCAAAAGGATCAGGCCGAGCGCGTAGGGATATCCGAGAGCCCAATCCAGCTCGGGCATGTGCTTGAAGTTCATGCCGTAGATCGACGCGATCAGCGTCGGCGGGACGCCGACCACCGAGACCACGGTGAGGACCCGGAAGACGTTGTTCTGCTCGATCGTGATGAGGCCGAGGGCGGCGTCGAGCAGGAACTGGACGTTCTCGGCGAGCCGCGTCTCGAACTCGTCGAGGGACTCGATGTCCCGCTTGATCGTCTCGAAGCGGGAATCCTCCGGCAGGCCGAGGCCGTCGCAGGCCGCGGCGACGAACGGGATGATCCGTTCGAGGCCGAGCAGGCTCGACCGGATCTTTCCCAGAACCTTCCCGCGGTTGCTGATGCCGCGCAGAATCCGGCGCAGGGCGAGATCGCGGCGCCGGGGCGGGGGGCGCTCCAGGCGCCGCCGCTCTGCGCCGCGGACGTCGAAGTCGAAGATGCGGGTGGAGAGCGTGTCGAGCTCGGATCCCATGTCTTCCAGGGCGTCGGCGAGGCTGTCGACCAGCTCTTCCAGGACGATGAGGAAGATCTCGCTGGGTGTCGTGCTGCCGTCGCCGTCCGCGATGCGCTTCGCGGAGGTCTCGAAGGCGCGCAGCTCGTGGAAGCGGATCGTGACGAGGTGATCCTTGGTCAGCAGGAAGCCCAGCGGCTTCAGCTGCGACGCGCTCTGCTCGAAGGTGATCATCGGCGTCGAGAGCGAGAGCCCGCCCTTCACCCGGCGCAGGCGGCTCGACGTCTCCACTTCCGAGAGCGCCGCCCGGGACGGCACGCGCAGACCGGTCGCGGCCTCGACCGCCGCGGCCTCTTCCGGCGTGGGATCGTTCAGGTCGAGCCACACGGTGTCGCGCGCGACCGGCCTGCCGGGTTGCAGCGCCACCGGGCCTTCGGGTCCGTGCAGGCTCAGCATGAGAGCGCGTTATCCATGAGGGGGAAAGGAGCCGCCGGCGCGTCATCGCACCGTCGCGCGGGGGTGCGACAGCCTTGACTCGGAACCCGCCCGCGCCTATCTCGCGGCCGTCTTTGGCACTCGCCGAGACAGAGTGCTAACAGTCGAGTTCGCGAGCGGTCCCGCCGGCCGCATCAACGCCAACTCCAGACCTGAAGCAAGAGGGCAGCTCATGAAGTTCCGTCCGCTGCACGACCGCGTGGTCGTCCGTCGCATCGAGAGCGAAGAGAAGACCAAGGGCGGCATCATCATCCCGGACACCGCCAAGGAGAAGCCGCAGGAGGGCGAAGTCGTCGCCGTCGGCCCCGGCGCCCGCGACGAGCAGGGCCGCGTCAACGCGCTCGACGTGAAGGCCGGCGACCGCGTCCTGTTCGGCAAGTGGTCCGGCACCGAGGTCAAGATCGACGGTCAGGACCTCCTGATCATGAAGGAATCCGACATCATGGGCGTCGTCGCCCTCTGATCGGATCACCCGTCATCGCCCTTTGAGGCCGTCCCGGCCTTGGGGTTCAACCAGTAGCTAAGAGGCACACAATGGCAGCGAAAGACGTTCGTTTCTCCGCCGACGCCCGCGATAAGATGCTGCGCGGCGTCGACATCCTCGCGGATGCGGTGAAGGTGACGCTGGGCCCGAAGGGCCGCAACGTCGTGATCGAGAAGAGCTTCGGCGCCCCGCGCATCACCAAGGACGGTGTGACGGTCGCCAAGGAGATCGAGCTCGCCGACAAGTTCGAGAACATGGGCGCCCAGATGGTGCGCGAAGTGGCCTCGAAGACCAACGACATCGCGGGTGACGGCACCACCACCGCGACCGTGCTGGCCCAGGCCATCGTCCGCGAGGGCGCCAAGTACGTCGCCGCCGGCATCAACCCGATGGACCTGAAGCGCGGCATCGACCTCGCCACCCAGGCCGCCGTCAAGGACATCATCGCGCGCGCCAAGAAGGTCTCGACCTCCGACGAGGTCGCCCAGGTCGGCACGATCTCCGCCAACGGCGACAAGGAGATCGGCGAGATGATCGCCCACGCCATGCAGAAGGTGGGCAACGAGGGCGTGATCACGGTCGAGGAGGCCAAGACGGCCGAGACCGAGCTCGACGTCGTCGAGGGCATGCAGTTCGACCGCGGCTACCTCTCCCCGTACTTCATCACGAACGCGGAGAAGATGGTCGCCGAGCTCGAGGACCCCTACATCCTCATCCACGAGAAGAAGCTCTCCTCGCTCCAGGCCATGCTGCCGGTGCTCGAGGCCGTTGTTCAGACCGGCAAGCCGCTCCTGATCATCGCCGAGGACATCGAGGGCGAGGCGCTCGCCACGCTCGTCGTCAACAAGCTCCGCGGCGGCCTGAAGGTCGCGGCCGTCAAGGCGCCGGGCTTCGGTGATCGCCGCAAGGCGATGCTCGAGGACATCGCGATCCTGACCAAGGGCCAGATGATCGCCGAGGATCTCGGCATCAAGCTCGAGAACGTGACGCTTCCCATGCTCGGCCGCGCCAAGCGCGTGCGCATCGAGAAGGAGAACACCACGATCATCGACGGCGTCGGCGAGAAGTCCGACATCGAGGGCCGCATCTCGCAGATCAAGGCGCAGATCGAGGAGACCACCTCGGACTACGACCGTGAGAAGCTGCAGGAGCGTCTGGCCAAGCTCGCGGGCGGCGTCGCGGTGATCCGCGTCGGCGGCGCGACCGAGGTCGAGGTGAAGGAGAAGAAGGACCGCGTCGACGACGCCCTCAACGCCACCCGCGCGGCGGTCGAGGAAGGCATCGTCCCCGGCGGCGGCACCGCGCTGCTGCGCGCCAAGAAGGCGGTCGCCGAGCTGAAGTCCGACATCCCGGACGTTCAGGCCGGCATCAAGATCGTCCTCAAGGCTCTCGAGGCCCCGCTCCGCCAGATCGCCCAGAACGCGGGCGTGGAAGGGTCGATCGTGGTCGGCAAGATCACCGACAACACCTCCTCGGAGACCTTCGGCTTCAACGCCCAGACCGAAGAGTACGTCGACATGATCCAGGCCGGCATCGTCGACCCGGCCAAGGTGGTGCGCACCGCTCTGCAGGACGCGGCTTCGGTCGCCGGCCTGCTGGTCACCACCGAGGCGATGGTCGCCGACGCGCCGAAGAAGGACAGCCCCGCTCCGGCCATGCCGGGCGGCGGCATGGGCGGCATGGACTTCTAAGTCCGCGCCACCGCGCATGACGGGGGAAAGGGGTCGCCGTGAGGCGGCCCCTTTTCTTTTGATGGCGGCACGCTCCAGCGGCGCGCGAGGCGCAGTCCGGTCAGCCTCATCGGCCGTGACGCGGCGAAGCCCGCGCCGCGAGGCGCGCCCACACAGTAGCGATCAAGGATTGCCGGACGCGGCCGGTCGCCCGGACCGGAATTTCGAAGTTCAGGCTGTGGTCGATCAGGTCTCGGATCCCGTCCTGATCGGGGCCTTCCCCGCCGACCTCGATGAACTCCAGGATCCAGGCATGGATCGCCGCGTGATCCGATGGATCGGGATCCGCAGCGAGAATGAGCCGGCCACCGTGTATCCAGTCATCGCGGAGGGCAGCCGAATCCTCGGCGGATGAAGTCATGGCCTGACCTCGCGGTCGCGCTCGACGCCGCCGCTCCATCCTCGCGTCCGCAGGCGGTACTTGGGGCGCCGATCACGCTTGGCGGAGGCTCGACGCGGGCGAGGACGCCGCGTCCGCGGGGAGATCAAGCCTGCTCCCGCCGCGTGATCGCGCGGAGGTCGAGGGAGGGGGCAGCAGCGCGGATCGCGTCCGCGCAGCGGGCTCGCCGACCGTTTCGGATCCGGGGAGCCGAGGCCCGGCGCCGCCCCGCGGCGGGTCGGGCGGCCGGCCCAAACGAGAAACGGGACGGCTCGCGCCGTCCCGTTCAGGGGCCTACCTATCGGCCAAGGAAGATCGAAGCCAGTCGCTGGAGCAGGCCCCGCGGTGCGGGCGGAGGCTCGCTCTGCCCAGGACCGTCCCCGATCTAAGCGTTGGCGGCGAAGGGGTGCTGCGCGGAGTTGCGCTGCTCGGTGACCGTCGAGGCCTTCGGCTCGCCGTTGACGGCGCGCTGGATCGACAGCTTGGTGGCCTCGTAGTTGTACTTCTGGATCTTGGCGTCGTCGGCCGCCTCCCAGTGGATGAACACGCCGACCAGGATGTACAGGTCGTCGGCCTCGTCCGCCGGGATGATGCCCTCGGCCACCGCGTCCTGCACAGCCTTGGCAACGCCGTGCTGGGCCGGGCCGAACATCTGGACGGCCTGACGGGCGTCGTTGATGGTGACCTTGTTGAACATCAGGGTGTTCGGCTTGCACGGCAGGTTCGGCGCGATGACCGCGAGCAGGCTGGTGAAGCCGTGCTTGTTGTTCACGAGGCCGTTGCAGAAGGCCGTCTCGGCCGGCGAACCGCGCGGTCCGATGATGAGGTCGATGTGGGCGACCTCGTTGCCGTCGCCGACGAGGGCCTCGCCGACCTGAACCTTGGTGATCTTCGCCATTCGGTGTCTCTCCCTGGATTCCGAAATAGAGCCGCGCGCCGGGCGGTGCCGCGGCCGGGAAGCCATCCTTGTTATCGGCGCCCGACCATGCCGGCCGAGCCGGATGGGCCGAGCCGGTTGGGCCGGACAGCGCGGCGGACCCTACAGCGGGGCCCTGCGGCTCACAACCCGCGCAAGGCTCTGACACGGAGGAATTTCCATCCGTCCGGCGCTATGAACACCGGATCGTGCACGCGGCTCAGGCCAGCCGGGCACCGGCGCCCGCGAGCGCGTCCCAGAACAGCGTCGCGACGGTGAAATCCGCGCTCGTACCGGGATTGATCGACCGCCCTTTCAGCGACGCGTCGAGGGCCAGCAGCGCGTCCACCGGCCGCGCGGCGAGGTCGATCCCGGCGAGCGTCGCTTCTACCTCCCGGCGGACGCCCTCGGCCGCGGCCGCGCCGTGCTTGCGGGCGACGTGGCTGTCCGGGACGGCGCGCAGGAAGGCGAGGTGGATCGCAGTCGTGCACCAAGTCGGGTCGAGCCCGGCGGTGCGGGCCTCGCGCAGGGCCGCGAGCCCGATCGCCGGCACGTCCGCGAAACCCGTGACGTAGGCGCGGGCGATCCGGTCCCGGTCGGCGGCCTCCGCCATGGCGTCTCGCAGCGATCCGGGCGCCGGTTCGGCAACGTCGTGCCGGGCGGCCTCGCCGAGGCCGCCCGGATTGGCGCGCCGGATGCCCGCGAAGACGGCCTCCGCATCCGCGCCGTCCAGGGTGTCGAGCACCGAGGCGACGGTCCGCTCACGCTCGGCCGCGACCGCGAGCGGCGCGCAGAGCAGCAGGATGCCGAGATTGGTGTTCTGGCCCACCGCCGCCATGGTGGCGGCGACGCCGTCGCGGACCCGCGTCCCGACGCCCGCGCCCGCTCTGGCCAGGGCGGGCGCCGAGACGTCGGCACTCGTGACGAAATCCGCCAGCACCATGCGGTGGCCGGGCGCGTGGGCGTGGACGTTGCCGGGCTTGAGGGCGTCGAGCTCCGCGAGGCAGGCCGCTCGGTACAGCGTGCCGATCAGGGCCGGATCGAGGCCGCCCCCGCTCATGCCACCACGAGCCGAGGACGGCTGGCACCGCGGGCCGCGGCGAGGAAGCCGCGCACCACCGCGGCGGCGATGTCGGTCTCGCACACGGTCTGCAGGCCCGACCAGGCCGGCATCGAGTTGACCTCGAGGACCGAGAACCCGCCCTCCCCGTCCTCAACGAGGTCGACGCCGGAATAGTCGACGCCGACCGCGGCCGCCGCCGCTTCGGCCAGCTCGGCGGCGCCGCGCGGCATCGCCCAGGGGAGCGGCCGGCCGCCCCGGTGGACGTTGGTGATCCAGCCGTCGCCCTCGCGGATCATGCCGGCGATGGCCCGGCCGTCGCAGACGAACACCCGGTAGTCGCGCCACAGGCCGTCCCGGCGCGGCACGTAGCGCTGGAGGTAGTAGACCCGCGCCACCGACTCCTCGTCGGGCAGGTCCTCCGGGCGCTCGATCAGGGCGAGCCCCTCCCCTTGCGAGCCGAACAGCGGCTTCAGGACCAGCGGCGCGCCCGGACGCGCCTCGGCGGCGACCAGGGCCGCGGCCGCCTCGCGCTTCGAGAACACCCAGGTGGCCGGCGTGGGCAGCCCGGCGCGATCGATGAGCAGCGAGGTCGCCGCCTTGTCCACCGAGCGCTCGATCGCGGTCGGCGCGTTCCAGACGGTGACACCCGCCGCGACCAGCGCGTGCAGTACGCCGAGCCGCATCGTCGTCGCCTCGAAGGTCCCGCCCGCGATGGTTCGCATCAGGACGCCGTCCGGCAGCGCGTCCGGGAAGCCCGGAACGCGGAGAGGTTCGGCGCCGCCCGTCACGACGGCCACGTCGGCGAGCGAGAACAGCACCGGCTCGACGCCGTTCGCGCGCAGGGCGGCGAGCAGGCGGCTCTTGTGCCAGGTGCCGTTATCGGCCGCGAGCCCGATGCGCATGGGTGTCCTGATCGTCACGGCGCCGCCCGCCTCCGGGGCGGCCCAGGGAGATGTCACTGAGCGGGGCCGGACTCCCCGTCCCGTGCGGGAGAGCGAGCCCGGCTCGCCTCTCAGGCGAAGGACGCGTCCACCAGCGTCGGCTCCAGGCGGCCGCCGCGATAGGTCGCGCCGGAGCGCACCGACGTGACGATCGCCTCGGCCGGCGAGAACAGGGCGCCGTCGATCTTGTAGAAGTCGCCGTTCACCCGCGCGAAGATCTCGGCGAAGGGCGCGCCGTGGTCGCTCGACGTCGTCGAGGGCAGCTGCTCGGCGAGCTGCTTGGCGTCGGCATCGTCGGCATCCACGAAGAGCTGGACCCGCCCGCCGTAGATGATCGCGTCGTTGGTGCGGCCCATCGCCTTGATGAAGTCCGGGTGCGGCGGCGACAGCGGCGCCGAGCCGATCCCGTCCACGATGGCGTGCAGGTCGAAGCCGACCGTGTGAGCCTTGTGGAGGGCGACCTCGAGGACGCGGGCGACGACCTGGGTGGAGCCCGCGAGGCTCTGCGTCGGCGCGTAGATGAAGGTCAGGTCCTCGGGCTTGAGGCCGGAGGCCTCGGCGACCTTGGCGACGACGCTCTCCGGCGGGCCGCCCGCCGCCTCCAGAACGAGGGCGGTCTTGGTGGCGGAATCGCGGAAGCCGAGCTCCTGGTAGAGATCCTCGACGGCCGCCACGGCGCGGCCCGGGCCCGAGCCGAGGGCGAAGAAGCCGGAATCACCGGTCTCGTCCGCGAGGCTCCAGCCGGCGTACTGGCTGCCCAGGCAGGCGAGCACCGGGTCGGCGGAATGCACCGTCACCGAGTAGGGCCAGGACGCAATCGGCCCGCTCGGCGCGATGGTGACGGTGCCGAGGCCGCCGAGGCAGATCTCGGCGATGCGCCGCCCGGCCTCGATCGAGCCCCGCGCCTGCGCGCCGGCATCGACCATGCGGGCGCCGCCGGCGGCCTGCGACACGGACAGCCGCAGCGTCGGCGCATCGGCTACGAGCCGCTCGACCAGGGGGCCTGAGAGCGCGTTGATGCTGGGATAGGACTGGCTGGCACTCATGACGGGGCTTCCTCGGGGTGTGTTTTCTTCGCCGCGCAGACGGCCCGCAGGTGTGCCGTCCGCGTTTCCAACAGGGCGAGCACCTCCGCCCGGTCCGCGCCTTCGGCCAGCACCGTGCAGAGCGGCGCGTCGCGGCGGACCGCCGAGCCGGGGCACGGGCGGTCGCGCACACAGTCCGGCCAGTCGATGTCCGGCACAGGCGCAAGCTCACGGTCCGCGTAACAGATCTGCGCGGCCGCCGCACCCGCCGGATGCGGTCCGGGATCCGGCATCGTGCCCAGGCAGGCGGCGATGTGGGCCGCGAGCAGCGGCGTCCCGCGCCGGTCCAGGACGTCGAGGGTCGCGCCGGGCCGCGGGTTGATCTCGGTGAGCCACCAGTCGGCCCCGTCGACCAGCAGGTCGGCGCTGGCGAGGCCGCGCAGGTCCGTCGCGGCGACGATCCTCTCGATGCCGGCGGCGACGGCCTCGACGACCGAAGCGGGAAGCGCCGGGGCTTCTCCGGCGCCGCGGACGAGCGCCCCGGCATAGCGGAACGGGCGGATCGGCGACGGCGCGCACCACTGCTCGGTGACCGCGAGGACGCGGATCGTGCGCCCGTCGGCGAGGACGTTCAGGGCGTGCGGCCGCCCCGGCACGCGCGCCTGGAAGTAGTAGCCCGGCGGCGCGAGCGACCGCGTGGCCGGCCGGATGTGGCTGCCGCCGGAACCCCCGGCCCGCTTGAGCAGCCAGGACGCGGGATCCGCCGGCGGCCCGACCGCCACGGCCGGATGCGGCACGCCGAGGCGCGCGCACAGGGCCGCGAAGGCCACGGGATCCTTCAGGGCGGCGACGGTCCCGGCCGAGGCACCGATGAGCCGGTGCCGCGCGGCGAGGCGCGCGATCAGGTCGGGCGCGTCCTCGAAGCCGCTGCCCAGGATCAGGCCGACCGGGCGCCCGGCCCGCGCCGCGAGGTCGTCGAGCGCCGCCAGGGTGGCGTCGGCGGCGGGGGCGGTGCCGAAGCGGCCCGGCAGTTGCCGGTAGGCCTCGGCCAGCACGCGGGTGTCGGAATCGCCGAACAGGTCGGCGACGTAGGGCCGAAGCCCCGCGCGCCGCGCCGCCTCGGCCAGGGCGCGACCGGCCTGCGCGGCGATCAGGACCGCGTCCGCCATCGGCATCCGGTCCGGGAGCGGCCTAGCCGGCGATCTCCACGGCGAGCTCGTAGGCGTCGCGGAAGTCGAGGCACAGCGGCGTGTCGGAGGCGAGCATCCGGTCGAACAGGCGCCGCTGCGTCTGGTACTTCACGTCGCCGACGGCCAGCGCGCCGATGCCGACGCCCTTGCCGGTGGGCAGCGCGACGTCCACCGCGTTGACGTCGATCCCCGCGATGCCGGCGGGCGGCACGGCGTTGACGTCCGAGGCGACGAGCAGATTCGGCGCCGACTTCAGGTCTTCCGCGGTGAGGATCGGGATGCCGGCCGGCCCGGCCGAGAGGATGACGTCGGCGTCGCGGATCGCGGCGCGGCGATCCTCGGGCGTCGTGCCGTCGACGGCGCCCACCTCGACGCCGAAGCGCCACTTCATCGTGAAGGCGATCTTCGAGACGCGCTCCTCGCCGTCGTGGCCGACCAGCACGGTGGTGGCGCCCTGCAGGGCGCCGATCACCGCGGCCACGTAGGCGACGACGCCGGCGCCGCCGAAGATCACGATGCGCTTGCCCGTGAGGTCGGTGTTGAATTTCTGCCGGAGGGCGCGGGAGACCTGCGCCACCATGGCGGCGCCGGTGGTGAACGAGCCTGCCGGGTCGGCGAAGACGTGGTTCACGAAGGGCGGCACGAAGGCCTTCTTGGCGCGGTCGACCATGTCGAGGGCGTCCTCGGCGTTCTTGCCGCCGATGAAGATGCCCGTCCGCGTCCCGTCGGCCGGCGACCGCGAGAAGATCGAATCCTGGGTCAGCGAGACGACGTCGGCGAGGCTGACCTCCGTGTAGGTCACCACCGTCTCGAAGCCGGCATCCACGGCCATGTTCACGTCGAACGGGCTCATGTGCCGGAGCGGCGTCAGCATGTGGAGGATCGAGCGGGCCATGGAATCCTCGTGCGGCGCGCGAGAGAGGCGCCTTCCCTCCGTCCAAACCCGGAGCGGCGCCCCGGGTCAAGCCCGGGGCGACCGGCTCACGCCGGACCGGTTACCGAAGCGCCACCGTTGCGGCCGCGGGCGATGACGAACCGGAGAGGGCCGCCCCGGTCGAGGCTGGCCACAAGGGCGCGGGCCTCGGCCTCGGACGGGACCAGCGCGAAGCCGGTCGGCCCCCAGGAGGACTGGCCGTAGCCCGCGATGCCCTGCGCGGCGACGCTGGCGAGCGCCTCCGCCACCGCGGCGCTGGCGTAACGGCCGCCCTGATGAGGCGCGAAGTGGTCGCCGATCAGCGTCTGGATCCGGGTTATGCCGGCGCCGAAGCCCTGCGGCTCCGCCAGGGCGACGGCGGGCATCACCTGCATCAGCGCGATCCGGCAGATCTCGGCGGCCTGCGCCTCGGGGAAGCGCGGCAGGTCGCGGAAGGCCTCGACCTCGCGCGTCCCGTGCACGCCCGCCATGCTCGGATCGAGGATCAGGACGATCCGCCAGGTCTCCGGATAGGGCAGACGCGCGATGACCGGCGGCGGCCCGCCATCCGCGCCGCGGCCGCCGTCGACGATCAGGCCGCCCTCCGTGAAGGCGCACAGGCCGACGCCGGACCGGTTGCCCCGGTCCAGGGTCGCCGCGAAGGATTCCGCCGCGAAGGGCTCGCCGTTCAGGCGGGCCATCGCGGCCGCCACCGCGAGGGCGAGCTGCGTGCCCGAGCCGAACCCGGCATGGGCCGGGATCACCCGCTCGACCGCGATGGCGACGTCGCCGCCGCGCCCGAGATGGGCGGCGGCGGCCCCGACGTAGCCGCGGACGCGGTCGGCCTCGGGACCCGTGACGTCGGGCCGGGGCGCCCGGCGGGCGGTCAGGACCAGCGACGGCGCGTCGATGGCCAGCCCGATGCTGCCGAAGCGGCGGCCGAGCCCGCCGTGCAGGTCCAGGAACCCGAAATGCAGCCGCGCCGGCGCCTCGACCCGCACGGCACCGTCCGCCGCCGCCTCGTTCCGTTCGGGGACCTCGCCCAACGCACTTCCCTCGAATCCCGCAGGTCCGGCGCCCGCGCGGCGCGCTTTTCACACGCGTCCCCGGACCGGGCAACGTGGGCGCGCGCGGATCGTGCCCGCCGGCGGCGCAGAACAGACCGCCCGGAGCGACCGCAAGGCCGTCCCGCGGCGCCGATGCCCCGCGATCCGGGGCCCGGTCGCGGCGCCGCGCGCGGCGGCGAACCGATACCCGCGATTCACTTCCCGACGCGCAACGCCGCCGGACCCCCTTGCCGCGGTGCGCGGATGAATGCAAACCTAAGGCCGCGACGGCGCGCCGAGTTTGCCGCCTGCCCGGACACGCCGGGCGGATGAGCCATTCCGATTCGGTGGGGAACCCTCGGGCTCGAGGGGCACCCGCTTCGTCCGGTCTTACGGCCGTCGCCCGCTCCGAAACCAAGCAAGAACGTTGCGAGAGGGAGCATGGCAGCCTGGGTGAAGGGTGGCGCGACGGACGCTGGCACCGCCATCGAGGCGGCCGCGTCCCTGCTCGCCAAGGCGCGCGCGCCGGTGATCGCCGGCCTCAGCGCCGACGTGGCCGCGATCCGCGCGGCCTACGATCTCGCGGGCCGCATCGGCGCCTCCGTCGACACCGCCGGCTCGGCCGGCACCTACGCGGAACTCGGATCGCTGAGCCGGGTCGGGGCGCTGACCTCGACGCCCGCCGAGGCTGTCGGCCGCGCCGACCTGGTGCTGGTGGTGGGCGCCGCCCCCTGGCAGGCGCCGCTCCTGAAGCGCCTCGTCGACGGCAAGCCGAGCCGCGGTCGCGCCGCCGGGTCGGACCGCACCCTTCTGGCTGTCGGCGCCAACGCCACCGCGTCGCTGTCCTGGCCGGCCGAGGGCGGGCTGACCGAGGCGGTCGGCGTGCTGCGCGCCCACGCCCGCGGCCATCTGGCCGGCGACGATCTGCCCGGCCAGATCGCCGCCCGGCTCGCCGCCGCGCAGTACGGCGTGCTCCTCTACGACGCGGCCGAACTCGGCGAGGTCGGCATCGAGATGCTCCAGGGCCTCGCCATGGAGCTCAGCGAGACGACGCGCTGCTTCACCCTCGCGGTCGGCGGCACCGGTCAGGACCGGGCGGTGGTGCCGGTCTCGGCCTGGCTCACCGGGCAGGCGCCGCGCAGCGGCTTCGGGCGCCGCGTGCCCGAGCACGATCCCTGGCGCTTCGACGCCGCCCGGCAGGTCGCCGCCGGCGAGGTCGACGCGGTCCTCTGGCTCGGCGCCGTCCCGGTGTCGCGCCCGGACTGGTTGTCGAACATCCCCTCCGTCGCGCTGGTCGCGGACGGTGAGGCCAAGGCCGCCGAGGTGGTGATCTCGGTCGGCCAGCCCGGCCGCGACCACGGCGGCGTGTTGTGGAACGAGCAGCGCGCCGCGCTGACTTTCTGGCCGGCCTCGGCGCCGTCGGATCTGCCGTCGGCCGCGTCGGTGCTGGGCGCCCTCAGGGAGCGCCTGGTCACGGGCCCGGCCGCGTCGAGGAGTGAACCCGCATGCTGAGCGTGATCCGGGGCGGGCGCGTCGTCGATCCGACCGCGTCCCGCGATTCCGTGGGCGACGTCTGGATCGAGGACGGCCGCGTCGTCGATCCGCCGGGCCGCGAGCCCGACGCGGTGATCGACGCCGCCGGCTGCGTGGTGATGGCCGGCGGCGTCGAGGTGCACTCGCACATCGCCGGCGGCAACGTGATCACCTCGCGGCTGCTGCTGCCGGACCTCTACGTCAGCGAGGCGGCGCCCGACGGCCATCCCTTCGCCCATGCGGGCGGGGCCGCGGCCTGGATCGGCTCGACCTACGCGCGGATGGGCTACACCACGGCCGTCGAGCCGGCGATGCCGCCGACCCACGCCCTGGGCACGCAGCTCGAGCTCGCCGACATCCCGCTGCTCGACCGCGGCGCCCTCACGGTGATGGGCAACGACGACCAGCTTCTGGAGATGCTGCGCGAGCGCCAGGGCGGCAACGCCGTGCGCGACCTCGTCGCCCTGTCGGTCGCCCAGTCGCGCGGCCTCGGGGTGAAGTGCATCAACGCGGGCGGCGCCTCCGCCTTCAAGGACGGGGCGCTGCGCCTGTCGCTGGACGACGAGATCCCCTGCTACGGGCTCTCGACCCGGCAGATCATGGGCTCGCTCCTCGACGCGGTCGAGGAGATCGGCGTCCCGCACCCGCTGCACGTCCACTGCAACAACCTGGGCCTGCCCGGAGCGGACGACAGCTT
Source organism: Methylobacterium sp. 22177 (assembly GCF_052045615.1). NCBI lineage: Bacteria > Pseudomonadati > Pseudomonadota > Alphaproteobacteria > Hyphomicrobiales > Methylobacteriaceae > Methylobacterium > Methylobacterium sp. 22177. Next base: position 218,601 of record NZ_JBQEPK010000005.1, read on the forward strand.
CATGGCGACCCTGGATGCAGCGGAGGGCCGGCGCATCCACTTCGCCCACGCGCAGTTCTACGCCTACGGCGCGGTCGACCCGGCCAATCCCGGCACCGGCGGCTTCCGCTCGGCCGCCGAGCGGATCGCCCAGGCGATCACCGACAACCCGAACGCCACCCTCGATATCGGGCAGGTCGTGTTCGGCCAGACCGTGACGGTGTCCCTCGACATCCTCCGCCAGTTCGCCGGCCGCAAGGGCGCCAAGCCGAAGAAGTGGGTCCTGAACGCGGGCGACGCCGAGGGCGGCGGCGTGGTGCCGTTCCTGTACCGGCCCCGGGGCCCGACCAGCTCGCTGCAATGGGCGATCGGCCTGGAGATCATGCTGCTCTCCACCGACCCGGAGCGGACGATCCTGACCACCGACCACCCGAACGGCGGCCCGTTCACGCAGTACCCGCGCATCATCCACCTGCTGATGGACAAGTCGGAGCGCGACCGCGAGATCGCGACGCTGCCGAGCGTCGTGGGGGAGCGCTCGAGCCTGCCGGGACTGGAGCGCGAGTACACGCTCTCGGAGATCGCGCAGCTGACCCGGTCCGGACCGGCGAAGCTCCTCGGCCTCGCCGACCGCGGCCACCTGCGGGCCGGCGCCCGGGCCGACGTCGCGGTCTACCGCGACGACGCGAACCGCACCGCGATGTTCACCGCGGCCAAGCTCGTCCTGAAGGACGGCGTGCCGATCGTCGAGGACGGCGAGGTCGTGGAGTGGCGCGCCGGTCGCACGCTGTCGCTGACCGTCGAGTCCGACAAGGCCATGGCGAAGCGCGCCGACACCTACCTCACGGAGCGGTTCGGCGAGGGTCTCGACAGCTTCGCCGTGCCCGACGCGGCCTTCGGCGAGGGCCGGGAGACTTTCGAGGCGGTGCCATGCCGGGCGTGATCAGCGGGGCGAGCCGCGGGAAGTACGATGTCTGACCTCACCCTCAACGGCATCCCGGTCGTCGACACCTTCGCGGAGGCGTTCGACGTGGCCGGCACGGCCATCATCGTCACGAACGACACCGCCAAGTGGGCGATGATCGCCGCGACCACGATGACGGGCTTCGCCACCTCGGTCATCGGCTGCGGCGCCGAGGCCGGCATCGACGCCGAGCTGTCGCCGGAGGAGACTCCGGACGGGCGGCCCGGCGTGCGCATCCTGCTGTTCGGCTTCGAGCCGAACGGCCTGAAGGACCAGCTGATCAAGCGGGTCGGCCAGTGCATCCTCACCTGCCCGGGCACCGCCTGCTACGCGGGCGTCGACGGGCCGACCAAGATCAAGCTCGGCGGCGCGATCCGGTACTTCGGCGACGGCTTCGCGGTGGCCAAGCGCCTGCACGACGCCACCGGCAAGGCCCGGCGCTACTGGCGCATCCCGGTGATGGACGGCGAGTTCCTCTGCGAGGACGCGGTCCGGGCCGTCGACGGCGCGGTCGGCGGCGGCAACCTGCTGTTCCTCGGCCGCACCCACGCCGAGACACTCAAGGTCGCCGAGATCGCCGTCGAGGCCGCCAAGGCGGTGCCGGGCGCGATCCTCCCGTTCCCCGGCGGCATCGTCCGCTCCGGCTCCAAGGTCGGCGGCCGGACCAAGGGCATGATGGCCTCGACCAACGACGCCTACTGCCCGACCCTGAAGGGCCGCGCCGGCTCGGCGCTGCCGGCCGAGTGCGGCGTGGTCTTGGAGATCGTGATCGACGCCCTCACCTCGCAGGGCGTGTCCGACTCGATGCGCGCCGGCCTGCACGCCGCCACCGAGATCGGCGGCAAGCACGGCCTGATCGCCGTCACGGCCGGCAATTACGGCGGCAATCTCGGCCGCCACCACTACCACCTGCGCGACCTGATCGCGCGCGACGACGCCAAGCCGGAGGGCTGAGCCGTGAGCACCCTCACCCTGCGCGCGGCCCCGCCCGAGCGGCTGGACCTCCTGAACATCAACCCGCTCGCCCTGAGCCGCCTGTCCCAGGGCGAGGTCGAGCGCCTCGAGATCGGCACGACCCGGACCGGCGTGCGCCTCGGCGACTGCTTCGCGGTCGCGCTGGACGGTTCCGACACCCTGACCATCGAGGGCGGCCACGAGCGCCTCGACCGGGTCGGCGCGTCGCTGGCCGAGGGCACGATCCGGGTCACCGGCGATGTCGGCCAGCGCCTCGGGGCCGGCATGGCGGGCGGCAGCCTGATCGTCACCGGCAATGCCGGGCCCTACGCGGCCTCCGGCGCCACGGGCGGCACGATCACCGTCGAGGGCGACGCCGGTGACTATGCCGGGGGCGCGGTCTACGCCGCGAAGGCGGGTCTCGACGGCGCGACGCTGATCATCCGCGGTGCGGCCGGCGCGCATCTCGGCGACCGGATGCGGCGCGGGACGATCGTGGCCGGGCGCGCGGGGGCGTACGCGGGCTCGCGCATGATCGCCGGCACCCTGGCGGCGCTCGCGGTCGGCGACCACCCCGGCTTCGGCATGCGCCGCGGGACGCTCCTCGTCGGCGCCCACGGCCGGATGTCGCCGACCTTCGTGGAGACCGGGACGCACGACCTCGTGTTCCTGCGGCTGCTGGCCAAGGCCCTGCGCGGCCTGAGCGCCGAGCACGCCGACCTCCTCGGCAAGCCGCTGCGCCGCTATTCCGGCGACCTCGCGACGATCGCCAAGGGCGAGATCTGGGTCGCGGCCTGACGTCGCCTGGGCAATGGGCGTGGGCGCGTCCTATTCTCCCGTCCAAGCCGGCCCGCTCGAGGCCGGCAGCCCGGGGAGGCGCCCATGCTGCTGCTGCTGTCGATCTGTCTCGTCGCCCAGCCCTCGACCTGCCGCGAGGACCGGATCGAGATGTCCTTCGAGAAATCGAGCCCTTTCGTGTGCCTGCGCAACTCGCAGAGCGCGCTCGCGACCTGGCAGGCCGCACATCCGGAATGGCACGTGGAGCGGTGGCGCTGCGCCGCCAAGGGCAGCCTGCCGAAGGACCTGTGACGACGCCCTCGACGGCACCTTGGTTCGGCGCCCCGGCGGTGCCATGCTCGGGCTCGCCCGCGGAGCGGGATTGAGGGCGGGACGGGGACGATGCGCTCGCTGAAGGTCCGCTTCGCGCTGCTGCTCGGCGGCACCGCCATCGTGGTGGTGCTGGCCGCCGCGGCCGCGCTGGCGGCGATCGGGGCGGCGGAGCGGACCGTCGACCGGACCCTCGAGGCTCAGCGGCGCCTGGAGCTGCTGGCCGAGCTGTCCGGCCGCCTCACCCAGTTCGGTCTCGCGGCCGTGGAGACCGTCGGCAACCCCGACGGCCAGCCCGAGGCGATGGCGATCGCCCGCGACAACGCCGATCGGGCCCTGACCACCGTGGACGAGGCGCTCGCCAAGAGCTTCCCGCCGAGCGACGACCCGGCCGACCGGATGCAGTACGCCGCGCGCACCCGCCCGATGGCGCAGCTGCGCGCGGCCCGCGCGGTGCTGGACCGGCAGGTCTCGCTGATCAGCCGCCAGACCGATCAGGAGCGGCGTCAGGACGCGATCAAGGGCGCGCTCAACGGCTTCGGCGCCATGACCGGCCAGCCCCTCTCCTTCCTCATCGAGGCCGAGCGGCGCAGCATGGCGCTCGGCTCCGAGCAGGCCCGGGCGCTGTCCGAGCGCCTGCGGGTGGCCGCCGCGGCCGCGGTGGCGGCGGCCCTGGTGCTGCTGGCGATCCTGTACCGGGGCGTCACCCGGCCGACCCTGGCGCGCATCGAGGAGGTCCGCCGCGCCGCGAGCGCCATCGGCCACGGCGCCCTCGACACGCGCCTCTCCGTCGCCACGCGGGACGAGCTCGGCCTGCTGATGACGAACGTCAACCGCATGGCCGCCCGGCTGGCACGGCGGGAATCGCGGGTCGCGGCCGACCGGGCGGCGCTGGAGGACACGGTGGCGGCGCGCACCGCCGACCTGCGCGCCGCCAACGCCCGGCTGGAGGCGGTCGATCAGTCCCGCCGCCGCTTCTTCGCCGATGTCAGCCACGAGCTGCGCACGCCCCTGACGGTGATCCTGGGCGAGTGCGACCTCGCCCTGCGCGGCGCGTCCCGGGGCGCCGATCCGGGGCCTGTCTTCGCCACGATCAAGAAGCGGGCGCAGCGCCTCAAGCTGCGCGTCGAGGACCTTCTCCGCGTCGCCCGCTCGGAGTCCGGCGAGATCGCGTTCGACAAGCGCCGTCTGGGGCTCGCCCAAGTCCTCGCGGAGGCCGTGGACAACATGAGCTCCGAGGCGGCGCGCCGCCGGGTCGGTCTCACCCTCGATCCGGGCAGCCGGGACGTCGAGAGCCTCGCCGACCGCGAGTGGATGCGCCAGACGGTCGAGAGCCTCGTCGACAACGCGCTCCGCCACGCCGCCGGCCTCACCCGGGTCGAGGTCGCCCTGGCGGCAGGTCCGGGACCGGTCGGGCGGATCACCATCACGGATGATGGTCCCGGCTTCGGTGCCCCGGAGGAGGCGCTGTTCGAGCGCTTCAAGCGCGGCACGGGCGCCGGGCCGGACGAGACCGGGTTCGGCATCGGGCTCGCCCTGGCGCGCTGGATCGTCGAGCAGCACGGCGGCACGATCCGACTCGGGCCCGGGCCGGACGGACGCGGGGCCCGGGTCACCCTGGACATCCCGGCCTGCGATCCGGCATGGGAAACGGGCGCGGCCGACGGCGCTGCTGTCGGTGCCCGAGTGGGCGCGCAGGTGAAGGAGTCGGCCGCATGACGCGGATCCTGATCGTCGAGGACGATATCGACATTCGCGGCCTCCTCGCCCGGGGTCTCGAAGCCGAGGGATTCGAGGTCGGGACGGCGGCCTGCGTCGACGAAGCGCTGAAGGCCGCCCACGATCCGGCCCCGGGCGCCGTGCTCCTCGACATCAACCTCCCGGACGGATCGGGCCACGACGTCTGCCGGTCCCTGCGGGAGGGCGGCTTCCCCGGAGCGATCCTGTTCCTCTCGGCCCGGGACGAGATCCGCGACCGCGCCGAAGGCCTGGCGCTCGGCGCCGACGACTACATCGTCAAGCCGTTCGAGTTCGACGAATTGGTCGCCCGCCTGCGGACCCATCTGATGCGGCGCGAGCAGGCGGAGGCGCCGCGCTCGCGCATCACCGCCGGCAAGCTGATGCTCGACCTCGAGACCCGGCAAGCGAGCTGCGGCGAGGCCAGCGCCCGCCTCACGCCCCGCGAGGCCGACCTGCTCGCCATGCTGATGGAGAATATCGGCAAGCCGGTCTCCCGCGCCGACATCTTCGACCGGCTCTGGGCCAGCCAGGGCGGGCTCTCCCTCAACGTGGTCGACGTCTATATCGGCTACCTGCGCTCCAAGATGGCCGATTTCGTGCGCTACGGCGGGCCGGGCCTCGTCACCGTGCGCGGCAAAGGATTCATGCTCGAACTGCGCGGTCCCGACTTCCGCCAGTGAGCCACTGTACTTTAGTCGCAGGGTCGCCTGTTTCGTGATGGTTTCCGGACGCTTAGGAAGTCTCTCACGAAAAATTTGGGAGGATCCGGCAACTTAGTGCTTGAAGCCCGCGCGTGAATCGTCGATACCTCTCTCGCGCCGGAAATGAGAGCGCCATCAGTGTCTTAGGGTCCTCTTAGGATCCGCGCGACACGCGGTGATGATATCGCCTGAGGAGAAACACCATGAAGTGGGCTGCCCCGATCGTGTCCGAGATCTGCGTCGGCATGGAAGTGACGAGCTACGAGTCGGCCGAGATCGACACCTTCAACTGAGTTTTACGGGCCGGGGATCTCGGGAGCCGCACCATGCGCGTCGTGATCCTCGGTTCCGCGGCCGGCGGCGGCCTTCCCCAGTGGAATTGCCGCTGCCCCATCTGCACGCTGGCGCGGTCCGAACTGGACCGGGTGCGGCCCCGGACCCAGTCGAGCATCGCGGTCTCCGCGGACGGGTCGGATTGGCTGCTGATCAACGCCTCGCCGGATATCCGGCAACAGCTCTTCGACAATCCGCAGATGCATCCGCGCGAGGGCCTGCGCCACTCGCCGATCCGCGCGGTTCTCCTGACCAACGGCGACGTCGACCATGTCGCGGGTCTCCTGACCCTGCGCGAAGGTCAGCCCTACACGCTCTACGGCACGCGCGGGATCCTCGACTCCGTCAATGCCAACCGCGTCTTCGACGTGATGGCCGAGGGCGTCGTCGCCCGGCAGCCGATCGGCATGGACCAGCGCTTCGAGCCCCTGCCCGGCCTGTCGGTCACCCTCTTCCCGGTGCCCGGCAAGGTGCCGCTCTGGCTGGAGGACGAAACGATGGAGATCGGTGCCGAGACCGAGACCACCGTCGGGGCCTTGATCGAGGCCGGCGGCCGCCGCCTCGCCTACATTCCCGGTTGTGCCCGGGTGACGGACGGTCTGCGCGCGCGGATCGCGGGCGTCGACGCTCTGCTGTTCGACGGAACCGTCCTGCACGATGACGACATGATCCGGGCCGGCGTCGGTACCAAGACAGGGTGGCGCATGGGTCACGTGCCGATGCGCGGCGCGAACGGCTCGATCGACGCCTTGGCGGCGGTCGAGATCGGGCGGCGCGTCTTCGTGCACATCAACAACACCAACCCGGTGCTGGTCGAAGGATCGCCGGAGCGGGCGGATGTCGAGGCGGCCGGCTGGACCGTGGCGCACGACGGGCTGAGTCTGTCGCTGTAGGCGGTGCGCGGTCGGGATCCCCGACCCGGACCCCACCGGGAAGGGCCCGCGCGGGCGAGCCTCGAACGAGGGCTGAGGTCGAAGTCCGGTCGCACCCGAGGCTCGATGATCGGCACTTCCTGGTCAGGTCGGCACGACGACGATCAGGGCCCTGTGCCGCAGGCATCGGCGCCGCGAACGGGCGGTCCGCAGGCGACCGACGGTTGGGCCCGTCGGTTGCCGGCACTATATCGTCCCTGAGCCCGGACGTTCGCCCCACAGACGAGGGCGGGATCAGGATACAGGAAACGCAGGTCGAGAACGGACGCCGGACACGCCATGAACGCCATCTTCCCGACCCCGGACACCGCCGACAGTCAGCGTCTCCTGAGTCCCGAGGAGCTGGAGGCGGCCCTGCGCGATATCGGCGCGCGCCGCTACCACAACCTGCACCCGTTCCACCGGCTGCTGCACGACGGCAAGCTGTCGAAGGATCAGGTCCGGGCCTGGGCCCTGAATCGCTACTACTACCAGGCGATGATCCCGGTGAAGGACGCGGCCGTGCTGGCCCGCATGACCGACGCGTCGCTGCGGCGGATCTGGCGCCAGCGCATCGTCGACCACGACGGCGACCACGAGGGTGACGGCGGCATCGAGCGCTGGCTCAAGCTGGCGGAGGGCGTCGGCTTCGACCGCGACTACGTCCTGTCCACCCGCGGCATCCTCTCGGCCACGAAGTTCTCGGTGGAGGCCTACGTCCACTTCGTCTCCGAGCGGACGCTCCTGGAGGCGATCGCCTCCTCGCTGACCGAGATGTTCTCGCCGACGATCATCTCCGAGCGCGTGGCCGGGATGCTGAAGAACTACGACTTCATCACCAAAGACACGCTGGCCTACTTCGACAAGCGCCTGACCCAGGCGCCGCGGGATGCGGACTTCGCCCTGGACTACGTCAAGCAGCACGCCACGACCCCGGAGCTGCAGCGGCAGGCGATGGCGGCGCTGACGTTCAAGTGCACCGTGCTCTGGACGCAGCTCGACGCCCTGTACTTCGCCTATGTCGCCCCCGGCATGGTCCCCCCGGACGCCTGGCAGCCCGGCGAGGGTCTCGTGTCCGAGGCGTCCCAGGCCAAGCCGGGCGCGTCCGGCGGTAAGATGGCGGCCGGCGATCGCCCGCGGCTGCCGCGCGGCGTCCGGCTGCGCAACGACGAGACCCGTGGGAAGTGGGTCCTGCTCGCCCCCGAGCGCACCTTCGATCTCGACGACAACGCCGTCGCGGTCCTCAAGCTGGTGGACGGCGCGCGCAGCGTGTCCGACATCGCGGACGAGCTGGGCAAGACCTACGCGGCCGATCCGCGCGCCATCGAGGCGGACATCCTGGTGATGCTCGACGGCCTCGCGGAGAAACGGGTTCTCGAGCGATGAACGCGCCGACGCCGAACCGATCCGATGCGCCGGCACCGGTCGGTCTGCTCGCCGAGCTGACCCACCGCTGCCCGCTGCGCTGCCCGTACTGCTCGAACCCGCTGGAGCTCGACCGCCGGTCGGGCGAGCTCGACACGCAGACCTGGCAGCGCGTCCTCGGGGAGGCCGCGGCGCTCGGCGTCCTGCACGTGCACCTGTCCGGCGGAGAGCCGACCGCCCGCAACGACATCGTCGAGATCACCAAGACCTGCGCCGATCTCGGCCTGTACTCCAACCTGATCACCTCCGGCGTCGGCGGGGCGCTGGCGAAGCTCCAGGCGCTCTACGACGTCGGGCTCGACCACGTGCAGCTGTCGGTGCAGGGCGTCGACGCGCAGAACGCCGAGAAGATCGGCGGCCTGAAGAACGCGCAGCCGCAGAAGTTCGAGTTCGCCGCCAAGGTGGTCGAACTCGGCCTGCCCCTCACGCTGAATTCGGTGATTCACCGCGGCAACATCCACGAGGTGGCGGGCTTCATCGATCTCGCGGTGAAGATGGGCGCCAAGCGGCTCGAGGTGGCGCACACGCAGTATTACGGCTGGGCCTACGTCAACCGCGCCGCCCTGATGCCCGACAAGGCGCAGGTCGACGAGTCGATCCGGATCGTCGAGGCGGCCCGCGAGCGCCTGAAGGGCCAGCTCGTCATCGACCTCGTCGTGCCCGACTACTACGCGAAGTACCCGAAGGCCTGCGCGGGCGGCTGGGGCCGCAAGCTCATGAACGTCACGCCGCAGGGCAAGGTTTTGCCGTGCCACGCCGCTGAGACGATCCCGGGGCTGGAGTTCTGGAACGTCAACGACCACGCCCTCGGCGAGATCTGGCGCGACTCCCCCGCCTTCACGGCCTATCGCGGCACGGACTGGATGAAGGAGCCCTGCCGATCCTGCGACCGGCGCGAGAAGGACTGGGGCGGCTGCCGCTGCCAAGCGCTCGCACTCGCGGGCGACGCGGCCGCCACGGATCCGGCCTGCTCGCTCTCGCCGCTCCACGCCAAGGTGCGGGCGCTGGCCACCGAGGAGGCGGCCGAGAACCCGCCCGACTACGTCTACCGGACGATCGGCAGCAACGTCCGGTCGCCGCTCAAGGAGGAAGTGAACTCGTGAGAAGTCTTGTCGTGAGGAGCCTCGCGGCGACGTCGGTCGCGCTGGTTCTGGCCGCGTTGCCGGCCCTCGCCGAGGACGCGCCGAAGCCCGCCACCGTCACCCAGGCGAACGCCGCCGCCCCGCCCTCCGCGGCGGACCTGCTGTTCGACCAGCCGCACATGAAGAACACGGCGCCGGGCTCGACGCTGACCTACGATTACCTGCGTCGCTCTGGGATCTCGAAGGGCCCGTTCGGGGCGCCGCTGGAGGACACGGTTCAGCTCAAGGTGACGCCCGGGAAGAGCGCCGAGGGCCGCGACATCAGCGTCGTGATGTTCTCCGGGCTGAACCGGATGCCGGCCGGCCCGTTCGAGGACATGTCGGGAAATCCGGTCGTCTCGCTGTTCCTGGAGAACCACCTGCGCGCCGTCGCGAAGGTGCTGGAGGCGAACCCGCGCTACCTCAAGCTCGCGATCCGCAAGGGCCTGCGCGAGAAGGCGATCGTGACGCCGACCAAAGTGGATATCGGCGGCCGCGAGGTCGACGGCTGGCGCGTGGTCACGAAGCCGTTCGCGGGCGACGCGATGGCGCAGCGCATGCGCGGCATGGACGACATGACCTATACCTTCGTCACCGCCCCCTCGGTCCCGGGCGAGATCGTCTCGATCGAGGCGTCGTCGAAGAGCCCGGACGGGGGCGAACTGCTCGAGGAGAAGCTGAGCTATGATCAGAAGGCTGGCTGAACGGGGCGCGCTGGCCGCCCTCGCCCTGACGCTGTCGGGCCTGGCCGGCTGGGCCGCCGAGGAGAACGACTACCCGACCGACGCGCGGGTCGACTACGTGTTCGGCTGCATGGCCGCCAACGGCCAGACCCGCGAGAGCCTGCAGAAATGCTCGTGCTCGCTGGATCAGCTCGCCGCGATCCTGCCGTACGACAAGTACGTCCAGGCGAGCACGGTGCTCTCGATGCGGCAGGGGATCGGCAACCGGGCGAACGAGTTCAAGTCGACCAAGATCTTCGACGACAAGGTCGCGGAGCTGCGCCGCGCCCAGGCCGAGGCCGAGATCCGCTGCTATCGCGGCTGAATCGAACGGCGAGGCCGGCGTTGCGCCGGCCTCCCGATTCGCGCACACCGGCTCCCGAACCGCGTTCGTGAACGGGACCCGCCTGTGACCCCCTCCTCCCGCCTGTCCGACCTGCTGCCCGCCCTCGGCGGCCGCACGCTCGTCATGGGCATCCTCAACGTCACGCCCGATTCCTTCTCGGATGGCGGCCTCTTCGCCGGGGAGGCCGAGGCGGTGACCCAGGCCGAACGGCTGGTCGCCGAGGGGGCGGCGATCCTCGACGTCGGGGGGGAATCGACGCGGCCCGGCCACGTTCCTGTCCCCGCCGAGGAGGAGCAGGCCCGCGTCGTGCCAGTCATCCGGGCGGTGGCGCCGCGGCTGCCGGTGCCGATCTCCATCGACACCTACAAGGCCTCGACCGCGCGCGTCGCGCTGGAGGCGGGCGCGCGGATCGTCAACGACGTCTGGGGCCTCCAGCGCGAGCCCGACATCGCCACCGTGGCGGCCGCGCACGGCGCACCGGTCATCATCATGCACAACCGCGAGACGATCGAGCCGGATCTCGACATCGTCGCCGACATGCTGGCCTTCTTCGAGCGGTCGCTGGCGATCGCCCACCGCGCGGGTCTCGTCGATTCGGAGATCGTGCTCGACCCGGGGGTCGGCTTCGGCAAGACCTGGAACCAGCATCTCGATGCGCTGCGGCGGCTGCCCGAGATCCGCGCCCTCGGATTCCCGGTCCTGGTCGGCGTGTCCCGCAAGTCGCTCCTCGGACGCCTGCACGACCGTGAAACCCGTCCGGCGGATCGCCTGCACGGATCCATCGCCGCCCACGCCGTCGCGGCCACCCTCGGGGCCGACATCGTGCGCGTGCACGACGTCGCGGCGCATATCGACGCGATGCGCGTCGTCGACGCCGTGATGCGGCCGGAGGCGCGCTGAGCATGGCGGGCGACCTGATCCGCGTCACCCGGATCGCCGTGTTCGGCCGGCACGGCGTGCTGGCCGAGGAGGCGGTGCTCGGCCAGCGCTTCTACATCTCCCTGGAAGCCGAACTCGATCTCGGCCCGGCGGGTCGCTCCGACGACGTGGCCGGCACGGTGAGCTACGCGGATCTGACGGCGCTGGCCGTCGAGATCGCCACCGTGCGCCGGTTCAACCTGATCGAGGCCCTGGCCGAGACGGTCGCGGCGGAGATCCTCGCGCGCTTCGCGCGCGTCGCGGCGATCACCGTGCAGGTCGACAAGCCGAGCGCGCCCGTCCCCGCCATCCTGGACAGCGTCGGCGTCGCGATCACGCGCCGCCGCGGGGCGGGTCGATGAGGGCGTATCTCGGCATCGGCAGCAATGTCGGCGACATGGCCGCGATGCTCGACCGCGCGGTCACCGGCCTCGCGGCGATCCCGGGCATCGACGTCGTGGCGCGCTCGGCCGACTATCGGACGCCGCCCTGGGGCAAGACCGATCAGCCGTGGTTCCTCAACGGCGCCGTGGCGGTGGAGACGGAGCTGGATCCACACGGCCTGCTCGACGCCTGTCTGCGGGTGGAGCACGACCTCGGCCGGATCCGCGAGGAGCGCTGGGGCCCGCGGGTGATCGACATCGATGTCCTGGCCTACGAAGGTGCCAGCATCGACGACGCGCGCCTCGTGCTGCCGCACCGCTACGTGCGCGAGCGGGCCTTCGTGCTGGTTCCCCTGGCCGAGATCGCGCCGGACCTCGTCATCGGCGGCGAGCGCGTGGTGGATGCCCTGGCGAAGCTCGACCGGACCGGCATCGCGCGCGCCTGACCACGGCCCGCGGCGGCGCGTCAGCGCTCGCCGGGGGCGACGAGCTTGTTCTCTTCCTCGTCGAGGAGCGGCACGTCGTAGTCGCGCAGGACCTTGTCGATGTCGGCCTTGCGCTTGCGCAGGATGGTGTTCAGCGAGCGCTTCCAGTCGTTCTCGCCGATCCGGACACCCATGGCGATCCGGTACGCCATCGGCGGACGCTCCGGCTCCTTGAGCAGCGGCACGACGCTCATGGGCGTGCCGGACTGCTTGGCGAGCCAGCCCGCGGCCGGGCCCCAGAGGACGGCCGCGTCGATCTCCTTGGCGGCCAGCGCCGCGATGATCTCCGCGCTGACCGTCTGGTACTTCCGCGACGGATCGAGCTGGTAGGGCGCGTAGGCCTTCATGGCCGAGACGAGGCCGACTTCGCCCATCCGGTTGACCGGCGGCGTCCCGGCGATCACGCCGATGCTCTTGCCCTTCAGCCGCGGGTCGTCGAGGGCCGTCACCCCGTCGAGTTCGCCCGCGCGGGTGACCAGCGTGTAGGCGGAGCGGTAGTAGGGATTGGTGGTCTGGACGAGGTCGCTGCCGAAGGCCTGGCCCATGATGACGTCGCAGAGGCCGGTCCCGAGCGTGTTGCGCACGAAGCCGGGTCCCTGGGTCAACCAGTAATAGCGGACCTTGATCTTCAGTTCGTCGGCGATGATCGCCGCGATCTTGTTCTCGAAGCCGTCCTCCTTGCGTTCGGAGAACGGCATGTTGCCCGGATCACCGCAGACGCGCAGCACGTCCGTGGTGACGGTATCCGGCAGATGCTGGGCGAGAGCCCCCTGCGCCCCGGTCAGTGTCAGGGCGCAGAGAATGGCGATCCGGGCAAGAGACGACATCAGCCGCCCATGCATTCCTTCTCCGCCTTCTTGGCGGTGTCAGGCTTGTCCTCGTGCTCCGAGGGACGGATACGCCCGATCGCTCCGGCGGCGCGCGCCTTGAGGTAGACGTAGAGGTCGTCCGAGTAGCACATGACGTTCTTGTTGTCGCCGAAGGCCGGCATGACCTTCTGTTCGGCGGCGTTCACGTCCTGCTTGCCGCCCGCCAGGATGCCGATGAACTCCTCGTAGGAGAGGTGCTTCAGCGAGTCCTTGAGCGCCGGCGCGTAGGTCGAGCCCATGCCGTCCGGACCGTGGCAGACGTGGCACTCGGCGTGATACCGGCGGTAGCCCGAGTACGTGTACCAGTCGAGCATCTTGCCGTCCTGGGTCACGTGGAACGTCGGGTGGCCTTCGGCATCGAAATACTTGCCGTCGTCGACCTTCACGGCAGCATCCTGCTTCAGCAGCTTGGGATCCTGCTCGGCGGTCTTGTCGTTCGCGTTCAGCGAATTGGCGAGCTTGGGGTCGGCAGGCTTGGCATCCTCAGCATGTACGGCAACCGTCGAGACGGTCGCTAGGGCGAGGGCGGCGATAACCGGCCGCGTTACGATCTTGCTGAGGTTGAGCAACGCATGTGTCTCCCTGGATCGAGGCTCTTCGTCTCCCTCCGAGCCGCAGCCTCTTGCGAGTAAGTCTAATCACAAGGGTGCCGGCGCGGGAACCCGCGCCGGCACCGTTTTTCACGTCAAACCCTGCGGCCGATTAGTTCGGCAGGGCGAAGACCGTCAGCTGACCGCCGAGGTTGGTGTACTGCGACAGGGCCGCGTAGCCACCCACCGCGCCGAGACCGGCATTCGGGTCGGTCAGGCCGGCCGCGAGGCCGATGCCGGCCCAGCCGCCGACGCCCGAGAGGACGCCCACGTACTGCTTGCCCTTGTGCTGGTAGGTCATCACGTTGCCGATGATGCCCGACGGGGTCTTGAACTTGAACAGCTCCTTGCCGGTCTTGTCGTCGACCGCCTTCAGGTAGCCCTCAAGCGTGCCGTAGAACACGACGTCGCCAGCGGTGGCCAGAGCACCGGACCACACCGAGAACTGCTCGGGGTTGGACCACTTGATCTTGCCGTTGACGCCGTCCCACGCGATGAAGTTGCCCATGCCGCCGTGCGAGTTCGGGGCCGGGTACATCGAGAGGGTCGCACCGACGTAGGGCTGGCCCGGGGTGTAGGTCACCCGGAACGGCTCGTAGTCCATGCAGACGTGGTTGGTGGGGACGTAGAACAGGTTGGTCTTCGGGGAGAAGGCCGCGGGCTGCTCGTCCTTCGACCCGAGGGCCGCCGGGCAGATGCCCTTGGAGTTCACGTCCTCGCCGTTCTGCTCGGTCGAGTATTTCGCCTGGACGAGCGGGCGGCCATAGTTCTTGGAGCCCTTGTCCATGTCGACCTTGGACGCCCAATTGACGGCCGGGTCGAACTTTTCGGCCACCAGCAGCTCGCCCGTGTCGCGGTTCAGCGTGTAGCCGAAGCCGTTACGGTCGAAGTGGGTCAGGAGCGGGGTCTCCTTGCCGTCGACCTTTTGATCCGTGAGGATCATCTCGTTGATGCCGTCGTAGTCCCACTCATCGTGCGGGGTCATCTGGTAGACCCACTTGGCCATGCCGGTGTCCGGGTTACGCGCCCAAATGGTCATCGACCACTTGTTGTCGCCCGGACGCTGCTTCGGGTTCCAGGTCGAGGGGTTGCCCGAGCCGTAGTACACGAGGTTCAGCTTGGGGTCGTAGGAGTACCAGCCCCAGGTGCAGCCGCCGCCGGTCTTCCACTGATCGCCTTCCCAGGTCTTCAGCGAGGAGTCCTTGCCGATGGGCTTTCCGAGCGAGGTGGTCTTCTCCGGGTCGACCAGGAGCTGGTCGTCCGGGCCTTCCGAGTAGCCGCGCCACACGCGCTTGCCGGTCTTCAGGTCGTAGGCGGTGATGGAGCACTGCACGCCGAACTCGCCGCCGGAGATGCCGACGAGGACCTTGTCCTTCACGGGGAGGACGGTGGCGGTGTTGGTCGCGCCCTTGCCCGGGTCGCCGTTCTTCACCGACCAGTTCACCTTGCCGGTCTTGGCGTCTAGCGACACGACGGTGGTGTCGGCCTGGTGCAGGATGAGGGCGCCGTCGGCGTAGGCAAGGCCGCGGTTGACCGTGTCACAGCACATGACCGGGATCACGGACGGATCCTGCTTCGGCTCGTACTTCCA